>NZ_JBBMEK010000418.1:0-1605 GCF_040096555.1 Coprococcus intestinihominis
TTTCCACTTTTCATCCGATATCGGATGTTCCAGATACAGTTGGATATTAAATGGCGAATATGCCTGACGTCCAAGAAACGCAGCAAGCCTTTCTCCATAACTTTTTCGTTTTTCCAGTATCAGCAATGTTACATTTTTCAACGCATTCGGTCACCACCTCTCACAAACTACCTATATTCCAAACAACAACCTCTGCTGCCAGTGCCAAAAAAAGCGGCACAGCAAACGGTATGATAAAGTGCTCTCTTCCCTGCAGATGCGACATATCCATATAAGGTTCTGCTCCATGCCTTTGTATGCGCTGCGCATAATGCAGCAAATATCTGAAACGTTCTCTGCAAATGTCATATTTCAACATTTTCAACAGTGAAATAACTGCACCAAATACCAGTGACACAATCAGTATCCGTACAGACTTTACAGGCCCCATATAGACAGCCATTGCCATCATAAGCTTCAAATCTCCGGCACCAAACATTGACAAGACAAAAAAACCTGCACAAAGGATGAAAATCAACACCATTCCTGCCGCACCATCGATCACGCCTCCGGAACCATCTGCCCAAAAGCGCAGGATATACCCGTTTAAAGCCCCAACCAGTATGAGTTCATTCGGAACCCAATAACTGCGGTAATCTTTCACGGCAGCTGCTGCCATAAATAGCAGCAGCGTCATCTGTAAAATCATGGTCTCACACCCTGTTATTCAATTTTATCGTTTTAAAAGGGGAATTTTTGATGAATTGGATTTTGTATCTGAATTATAGCAGTCCCTATCTGCTTTGTAAATGCGATATTATCTGATTCTTATCAATATTCATCGGAACAATCTGACTTTTTTCGAGTTCTATCCATGAGCTTCGACATTTTCAGACATAGATTTGAATAAAACTAAGCCCATAGGCCAACAAAAGTCCGGGAACACCCAGTATTGCACAGCTCAAAAAAGTCAGCACATTGACGCCTACCGGCAAAACAATCCCGGCGGCAGTAAGAAAGAAAGAAAAAACAGTAATAAAAAAGGACCCCAAAAGTCCTCTGATCAGAAAACGAAGCATCTTTCGTCACCCGTTTTTCTTTAAGATATGCCCCTGTCCTTTTTTTAAGAACAGAGGCATGCCCAATAGTTCAGTCTATTTTACTTTCTTGTAATGACCGGCCAATTTGTGAATATCTTCTTTTGTATAGCGCTTTGCCGGTTTCTGTGGTTCTTCCCGCTTAGGTTCTACATAATCAAACTTGAAAATACATACACCATAAGCACCCAGATGATATTTAATAGAGTAGTCCTTGAAATCCCAGCTTTCCTTCACAGCTTCAATCGGTTCCGGATTCACCAGACCTGTGCCGCCGTATTCTGCAGCATTGCTGTTAAAGACCTCTGTATAGGTTCCCGGACACAGTACACCGGACTGAAAATTCTCATAAGCCACCGGTGAGAAATTGAAATGACATAACAAACAGTTCTTCTTATCCTTGGTCATACGGCAGAATGTCAGCATATTGTGCTCCGCATCAGAACCGTTAATCCATGCAAAACCTTCCGGTGAATCATCCAGTTCATACAAAGCCGGCTCATTCTGATAGAAATGCAGCAAATCACGA
>NZ_JBBMEK010000419.1:0-1587 GCF_040096555.1 Coprococcus intestinihominis
AACCGGATTTTATTGTCTTTGCAGCATTCAGCAATTGATGCTAAAATCTGTACCGGTATCAGAACCCCAGTCGGATTATTAGGATTGCACAAAAAAACAACCTCCGGCATTTCCCGTCCAATCAACGTCAAAATATCTTCTTTAATGCAAAAATCCTGGTGATCCAAAGAATACACCGCTGTTTCAGGTACGTCATACGATGCCCAAAGACTTCTCCAGGCTCCCTCATACTCCGCAAAGCAAGGTGCCGTCACCAGAATTTTCTTCGGTCTTACCGCATACACATACCGATAAATCACGTCCGCCGCTCCATTTCCGCAAATGATCTGACTGCTGTCTATATGATACTTCTCTCCGATGGCTTTTCGCAGGCTGTCGTTGTACATTTCCGGATAATGACCAATTTGCCCGATGGCATCAGCAATTGACCGATTCACTGATTCCGGGGCCCCAAGCGGATTAATATTCGCTGAAAAATCCAGAATATTATTGTATTGATAAATATCTCCGCCATGTATATTCTTCATCTGATTTCTCCTGTCTATTCAAAGTTTCTCTTCAATTCATCTGCTGCCTGAATGATCACCTGTCACTCGCATCCAAAATTCTCACTGCTACTTCAGTTACATAATCCTCTATTTCCTTGGCAATAAAATTATCCACCACATACCGCTCAATATAAAACGACTCAGTCTTTAAGTGATGCTGTTCTTTATATTGCAGCAATCGCTCATATGTCTGTCCAATATTCATCCAATGCCCTACATGATAAGCAGTAATATACCTGCCTCCCGGCAGAATCTCATACTGACCTGTCACAGGCCGCTCATCCACCAACAGAATCGTGTTGTCATACTCTGTAAATTTCCCTTTTTGGACATTTTCGTCATATTGAATATAAGCTGCATCATAATCGCTCCGCATACCCGACTTCTTGAATTCCGCAATCAACTCGCTGGTTTTCCGATAGATGGATTTCTCCAGGCCATCCGCTACATGCCCATACAAATAGTATCTCTCGGAAAATGCCTGAATCGTCACTTCCGAAAAATCTGTTTTTTCTGCATCTGCAATTTTCTCCCGCCGCCTGGACAGCCATTGTTTCATCGCTTTTAACTTTTCTATCTGCCTGTCAATCTGCTGCTCTCTCTCTGCAAAAACATGCATCACCCGCTCCGGGCTGCGATGCGCAAGCATATCTCTGATTTCTTTCAGAGGCATCCCCAGGTCCCGCAGCATCCGTATGGTATCAAATGTCTCCATCTGATAAATGGAATAATATCGATACCCGTTTTCCGATACCTTTTCAGGGCAAAATAAGCCAATGTCATCATAATGAAACAATGTATCCTTTGAAACACCCATGGCCGACGCAAACTCACCTGTTGTCATATATTCATGCCTGTCCATTTTATCCCTCCAAAAGCATTTCTGCCTTTTCACGCATCTAATTGTAAATATTTGTATTCCCTCTTGACTATAGGGTTACCCAATAGTATATTCTATCAAATGTTGATAAAAGTTACACTATCTTTTGAAAGGATTTTATTTATGAGTCACTCAATTAACGGCCATTTTACACCGGCC
>NZ_JBBMEK010000420.1:0-1586 GCF_040096555.1 Coprococcus intestinihominis
CTATAAATCTCAAGGCTTATGGAGAACGATTTGCAAGCTAACACTGAAACGTTAATGCAAATATGTACGGATACGTTAGTCCGGAATTTACGCCTATGGAGAGTACAAGAACTTGTGAGTAGATAGATATTTATATCATCAAAAGCATACTCGTTGAAATAGGAATGAAACATGGAAGTTTATAACTTTTTATAAGTTTTCAGTAACGGTAGAATGATGATAGAATTTCAGTGTGATTATGCAGAAGGCGCCCATCCGAAGATTCTGGAGCGCCTGGTTGAGACAAACATGGATCAAACCCCAGGGTATGGTCTGGATCCTTATTGTGACGAGGCAAGACGTTTGATCCGTAAGGCCTGTGGCCGCGAAGATATTGATGTGCAGTTTTTGGTCGGAGGAACACAGACCAATACGACCATTATCTGCACTGCTCTTCGGCCATATCAGGGGGTGCTGACAGCAGCAAGCGGCCATATCAATGTTCATGAATCGGGAGCGATTGAGGCAACAGGACATAAAGTGCTGGCTCTGCCTTGCGATCATGCGGGAAAGATAACAGCTGAACAGATTAAAGCAGCCTATGAAGCACATATGAATGATGGCAGCTCAGAGCATATGGTTCAGCCGGGAATGGTATATATTTCCAATCCTACTGAGAACGGAACGATTTATTATAAGCAGGAACTGGAAGCAATCAGTCATGTCTGCCATGAATGCGGTATGCCATTATTCCTGGATGGCGCCCGCCTCGGTTATGGTCTGATGGCAGCAGATAATGATGTAACATTGGAAGACATTGCGAGATTGTGTGATGTTTTCTATATCGGCGGTACAAAAGTCGGTGCGTTGTTTGGTGAGGCTGTCGTGATAACGAATCCTGCCATTAGTAAAGACTTCCGCTATATGATCAAACAGCGCGGCGGCATGCTGGCAAAAGGACGGCTTCTTGGTATTCAGTTCCAGACGCTTTTTGAGGATGGACTTTACTGGCAGATTTCCAGACATGCCATTGATATGGCTATGAAACTCAAAAAAGCATTCCAGGCGTGCGGTTATGGCTTTTATGTGGAGAATTCAACAAATCAGCAGCTGCCTGTT
Source organism: Coprococcus intestinihominis (assembly GCF_040096555.1). Lineage (NCBI taxonomy): Bacteria > Bacillati > Bacillota > Clostridia > Lachnospirales > Lachnospiraceae > Coprococcus > Coprococcus intestinihominis. Next base: position 1,099 of record NZ_JBBMEK010000420.1, read on the forward strand.
TTGCCGGATGCTGTTCTTGAAAAATTAGCCGGGAAGTACAGTTATTCTTTCTGGGAGAAAACAGATGAGAGCCATAGTGCCGTGCGATTCTGCACAAGCTGGGCTACAAAGGAAGAAAATGTGGATGCCTTGATTGCGGATCTCAACCAAATCAGATCACAGATGATGTAAAGTTAATGTAAAATCTGCAAAGCACAGATGGCTTTGTAATAATTTTGAAATAATTTAGAAATACACTTGAAATAGGCGCCCGAAAATGCTATAATTATGCACAGATGGGTTTTTATATACGATATATCGTGGAGGAACCCTATTATTATTGAGATTGAAACAGCGTTTTGGAAGGAGTATTTCATGAAACACGGTTTAAAGAGATTTACCAGATGTGTTCTGGTTGCAGCGCTCAGCGTTTCACTTGCAGTTCCGACAATGGCGGCAACGAAGGCAGAAGTCCAGAGCCAGATAGAGAATTTGAAGAACCAGCAGAG
>NZ_JBBMEK010000421.1:0-1560 GCF_040096555.1 Coprococcus intestinihominis
AATGAAAACATTTTTATAAATTATACACTGCGCGTATCTGCGCAGCACTTGAACAATGGAGCGTGATTTATGTCACTATTAGATTTATATACATCCTGTCAGCTCTGTCCCAGGAACTGCAAAGCTGACAGACAACACGGACAAACCGGATTCTGCCATATGCCGGCCGATCTCAAGGTTGCCCGGGCCGCACTTCATATGTGGGAAGAACCCTGTATTTCAGGTAAAGCCGGTTCAGGCGCAGTCTTTTTCTCCGGATGCAGTGTGGGCTGTGTCTTCTGTCAGAATCATGCCATTGCTGCCGGCCAGAGCGGCAAGAGGATTTCTATAGAGAGACTGGCCGATATTTTTCTGGAACTTCAAATAAAAGGTGCCAACAATATCAACCTTGTCACACCGGAGCACTATGCCCCATCCATTGCACTGGCCCTTGCTATGGCCAAGGCAATGGGACTGCATCTGCCAATCATCTGCAACTGCAGCGGCTATTCTTCTCTGACTGCTCTGCGTATTCTTTCTGACCATGTCGATGTCTGGTTGCCGGATTTTAAGTATTATAGTCCTGAATTATCCAGAAAATATTCCCATGCACCGGACTATTTTACAGTGGCCTGTCAGGCGCTTCAATTCATGTATGAACAGGCTGGTGATCCCGTCTTTGACGACAACGGTATCATTCAAAAGGGCATCATCGTCCGGCATCTGACACTGCCCGGATGCATGGAGGATTCCAGAAAAGTCATTCACTATCTCCACGAAATCTACGGAGACAAGATTTATATCAGTATCATGAACCAATTTACTCCGGTTTCTGAACTGCTTTCAGATTATCCGGAACTCAATCATACAATTTCCGCTTCCGATTATGATGCTTTGGTTGACTACGCCATTGACATCGGTGTTGAAAACGGTTTTATCCAGGAAGGTGAAACTGCCAAAGAAAGTTTCATTCCACCATTTGACAACGAAGGAGTTTAATATTTATGTACAACAAGAAAAAAGCAACTGATAAGCCGGTTGGAAAATCATCCGGTTTAAACCATTCATCTTCAGGCAAGGCCTCTGAAAAACATAATTTTCCGAAACAGAACGATTCAAAAAAGGCATCTGATGTCTGTCCTGTCCACAAAAAGTGCGGCGGCTGCCAGTACCAGGGCATGGCTTACAAAAAACAGTTATCTCTGAAACAACGACAGGCCAACATGCTTCTGGGCAAGTTCGGAACGGTGCTTCCGATCATCGGTATGAAAGACCCGCTTCATTACCGCAACAAAGTACATGCTGTTTTTGCATTTGAAAAAGGCAAAGCCATCGCCGGTACTTATCAGGAAGGCACCCACAAAGTTGTTCCTGTGGAAAGCTGCCTGATTGATGATGAAAAATCCGATGCGATTATCCAGACAATCCGCGGACTTCTTAGATCTTTCAAGATTAAAACTTACAACGAGGATTCAGGCTACGGACTCCTCAGACACGTATTAATTCGCCGTGGTTTTACAAGCGGTGAGATCATGGTTGTGCTGGTTGCATCCTCTCCTGTTTTCCCTTCTAAGAATAATT
>NZ_JBBMEK010000422.1:0-1555 GCF_040096555.1 Coprococcus intestinihominis
TCAATTTTTCTGCAATTTGTCGATTAATTGTTTCTTTTTCCTTCGATGCCGAACCAGGTTGACAATCCAAAACTGCCGCCCCCTGCTTGGCATACTCAAGAAAAGCTTTCAAATCTCTCAACCCTCTGGCACTGTGCTCTGTTGTCCGCATGGCAGATGGTTCAAAGGATGTATAAACCAACAGTTCCTGTCTGGCTCTTGTCACTGCCACATTCAGACGTCTGTGTCCGCCTTCCTGATTCACCGGTCCGAAATTCATGCTCATATGCCCCTCTTCATCCGGTCCGTAACCAAGGGAAAAAATAATCACATCCCGCTCATCACCCTGAATATTTTCAAGATTTTTGATGAACAATGGCGGATTCATCCCGGAAACTGCTTCATGGAAGGCCGGATTCTGGTCCATTCTTTCCTGCAGCCGATCATTGATCAATCCTCTCTGCTGAATATTCAAGGTCATCACACCGATGGACTGAGCCTTTCCGGCCATGATACGCCGCTCAAGTTCGTCCACAACAGCTTTTGCCTCTGCTTCATTGGTTCTTGTCCCGGCACGATCATAAATACCACCTACATTGATAAACTGAACAGCTGAAACAGATGCATCCACCGACGGAAATGTTCTGAGTTCACTGTCATAATAATGGGTATTGGAAAACGTGATCAGGCTCTCATGGGCTGAGCGGTAATGCCAGCTCAGATAACACTGCGGCATATTCAGCGCCAATGCATCGTCAAGAATGCTCTCCAGATCATCCATTTCAATATCCTCTCCGGCACTTTTCTTTTTGAAGAAATTGGTCGGCGGCATCTGCTGTTCATCCCCGGCAATAACCACACTTTTTCCTCTGGCAATGGCACCCACCGCTTCACAGGTCGGAAGCTGGGAAGCTTCATCCATGATCACCAGATCAAACTTCGGAAAATCCGGAGCAATAAACTGAGCCACAGAAGCCGGGCTCATAAGCATACACGGTGCCAGCAGTTGTACAGCCTCAGGCATTTTGGAGAAGAGCTGTCGAATCGTCATTTTTGAACCGGCACCCATAATGGCTTTCTTAAGAATACTCAGGTCTTTGGAATCGCTGCCATCCATGCGGTCCGGCAGCCGCTCCAGTAATCTTGCACGGATTTCCTGACGGCTCATTTCTTCAAAATCCTCGCTGAGTTTACGGTACTTCTCGATGATCTGTTCATAAGCCAGACCGCTGAAATACTGAAGCTGTGGCTCTTTTTCAATCGTCCGTTTCACGTAAGTGCCTGCCCACCCCTTATAAAAAGCAGGAATCATCTCTTCTGCCTGCAGCCCCTGTTCAATGGCTGCCACAACCGCAGACAGGCCCATGGCCTGCGCCTGCCGGCTTTCTTTTCGATAGCTGCACCATGCATCCAAATCCTGGTAATTGGCCTGCCAGTTTTTAAGCATTCCTTCCCATGCATCACTGAGCATAATTTCTGAAATATTGTCTTTCCGACCGTCATGATCATAGTCTGCCATCTGCATGATATTTTCTGTACACTGTTTCAAACCCAGATACTGATTGGCAATTTTTTT
>NZ_JBBMEK010000423.1:0-1553 GCF_040096555.1 Coprococcus intestinihominis
CACCGTCTCGCGCTCAATCAGAAAGAGGTTAGAACCGATATATATGCAAGAGTCCTGCCGGACTCGAACGGTTCGTATCTTCGTTCCACTTCGGTCGGTGCAGGATTGTGTTTTTTTAGCTTTATAAGAGATGAGGGAGTAGCAGGCGCGTTTTTTTCAGCGTAACAAGTCAACATACTGGCCATTGGCCTGGCTTGTTTTAAATAGCGAGACTCATGTATAACTGACAGGCTATACGTGCGTCTTGTGTGAATACAGAATAAATGACAGGTATAGTCGATGGACTATACTTTTTTTATGTCGTCATAGGATTAATTAAGAGAAAAATTGGGAGGTTAGTATGAGCTGGAGTTTGGTTTTTGTGGTCAATAGTATTTTGCTGGGTGTAGGACTTGCGATGGATGCTTTTTCTGTGTCCATGGCGAATGGTTTGAATGAGCCGAATATGAAGAAGAGAAAGATGCTGGGGATTGCTGGGACTTTCGGTGTATTTCAGGCGTTGATGCCGATGGTCGGGTGGATATGTGTCCATATGATCGTAGAATACTTTTCAGCATTTGAAAAATTTATTCCGTGGATCGCACTTATCTTGTTGGGATATATCGGCGGACATATGATCTATGAGAGTGTCTGTCCCAGGGACAGTGAGGAGGAGAAAACCGGCGTGGGCTTCTGGGCATTGATGGTCCAGGGGGTAGCCACATCCATTGACGCACTGTCCGTAGGATTTACGATTGCTGAATATGACTGGCTGATGGCTCTGGTCTGTTCTCTGATCATTGCAGCTGTCACATTTCTTATCTGTATTGGAGGGCTGTTCATTGGTCGTAAATTCGGAATAAAGCTGGCAGGCAAAGCGCAGATATTGGGCGGTGTGATTTTGATCGGTATAGGTCTGGAAATTTTCATCAGCAATGTATTTTGAAATTGATTGAAAAGACAATTGGTGTTTTTTCAGAACGGGTAGAAATGCGTTTTGCTTTTCTTGACAAAAACATATTCGTATGTTATCATGATAACACGTTAGTAGAGTAAAGAAAACGAATCGTGAAAACGTAAGATGGAGGCATTTATGAAAAAGGGTTTAGCTTTATGCATGGCTGCAGTATTAGCCATGGGATGTTTGTTAACAGGCTGTGGAAGCAGTGATACAGGCGCGAAGTCAACAACAGAAAGTGCTGCGGCAAGCACGGAGGCAGTGGGAACGGAAACTTTCGGAACCGAGGCTGTCGGTACTGAGACGGCCGGTAATGGCAAGACATTTACCGTTGGCTTTGATGCCAGCTTCCCGCCATATGGTTATCAGGAGAATGGCGAGTATGTCGGTTTTGACCTGGATCTGGCGCAGGAAGTCTGTGACAGAAATGGTTGGGAAATTGTGAAGACACCAATCGACTGGGATGCCAAGAATATCGAATTAAATGGAGGTTCCATTGACTGTATCTGGAACGGCTTTACGATAAATGGCCGTGAAGATGATTATACATGGACACCGGCTTATATCAACAATACACAGGTATTTGCAGTGAACAAGAACAGCGGCATCAAAAAGG
>NZ_JBBMEK010000424.1:0-1550 GCF_040096555.1 Coprococcus intestinihominis
CTGCGGGAACGGTTTTCCAACCTCCGCCTTGGCTGCTTCCTGCTGATTGTAGAGATTATTCAACTGCTCATTGGCTCGTTCTAAGCGCTCAAGGATGCCTGCAAGGGCATTGTCCAGTCGGGTGATATTTCCTCGTGCGTCCGTTCCAAGGGCTACTCTGTGGCTCACAGCGCCCTTCAGGGTCACATCGAACTCGTTCCGGAAACTGTCAAACGAAAGCTCCATCTGAAAGCCACGGTAACTGCCAAGAGGAACCGGATCGGCACTTTTCGTGTCCTTACAAGCCGCAAGGAGGATTTCACCGGCATCTGCCTTTTCGGTGTAGGCTTTGCCCATGATTTCCATGCCGCAAAAGCCATCGGCAATCTGCGGGTGTGCTTCCACGGTTTTAATATCAGCTTCAAAGCCATGAATATAGCCTGTCTGCTTTTCAATCTCAGCCGGGAAGTATTTCAGAAGCTTATCTTCCATACGGTACTGCTGGCTCTGGTGGTCAGCTTTCAGCACCTTCAGCCTTGCCACATCAATGTCCAAGTCCATCTTTTCCTTGATAAGCGGATTGCCGGCACACAGCGCCTTGATCTCCGCATAGGACAGCGCCTGCTCATCCACATCGTCACAGGAGCGAACCGGTGATTTGGAGGTCATAATCTGAGAAATAAACTTCTGCTTGTTTTCCAAGGTCTGATACAGGTAGGCATCGAAGGTTCCCTCGGTCACATACTGATACACCTGAACCTCTTTGTTCCGGTTGCCCTGACGGATGATACGACCGTTTCTCTGGGTCATATCAGACGGACGCCAACCCACATCCAAGTGGTGAACTGCCACCAATTTGTCCTGGACGTTGGTTCCTGCACCCATCTTTTGCGTACTGCCAAGAAGCACTCGCACCTGCCCGGTACGAACCTTGGCAAAGAGGTCTTTTTTCTTTGCCTCGGTATCTGCATCATGGATAAAGGCAACTTCTTCCGCAGGCACACCGTTTGCAATCAGCTTGGTTTTGACATCATCATAGACATTGAAGGTTCCATCATTTTTCGGTGTGCTAAGGTCGCAGAACACCAACTGGGTCAATTTGTCAGCCTGACCGTCCTGCCAGATACGCAGGATATTTCCCACGCAGGCATTGAGCTTGCTGTCAGGGTCATCGGGTAACAGGGTGTTCATTAGCCGCTGATCCAGTCCCAATTTTCGTCCGTCGCTGGTAATCTTGAGCATATTATCGACGGACGGGTCTACAATACCGGCATGAACATCTGCTGCTCTCTCTGAAAGGGAAGCCACCATATCCTTCTGGTACTCAGAGGGCTGAACCACAACCGTTTCAAACTTTGCTTCGGGAACAGGGAGATGCAACTGGTCAGAGGTCTTGATGTCGGCAACCTCCTTGAACATATTCATCAGTTCAGGCAGGTTGAAGAACTTCGCAAATCGGGTTCTGGCACGATAGCCGGTTCCCTCCGGTGCAAGCTCAATCGCAGTTGTTGTTTCTCCGAAGGTCGATGCCCAGGAATCAAAATGGGTCAGGTTCTTTTGCTGGAGCGTAC
>NZ_JBBMEK010000425.1:0-1525 GCF_040096555.1 Coprococcus intestinihominis
TCTCCGCAAGACCGGATTACATCATCCTATCCCTGAACATTGAAGTCTTATCTGAAACCTATGACCGCGCAATGTCGGAAGCTGCCGAGAGAATCGAAAGACTGCAAGGTGCTGCAGTCCGCGTTGGGTATCGCAAGGAAGACCTGAAAACCACGAGCTTTGATGTCCAGACAAGGTACGAGAATGTCAAGGATCGGCAAGGAAATTACAAGCGAGAGTTTGCCGGATATGCTTGCAGCTATCGCTTGAAACTTGCCTTTGACTTTGACAGCAAGCAGCTTGCAAAGGTCATTTCTGCGATTGCGGATTGTGGGGCGCAACCAGAACTCAGCATTGCGTTCACCGTGAAAAACCCGGCAAGAGTCAGCGAAGAGCTGCTGATCAATGCGACGGAGAACGCCAGGGCAAAGGCGGAGATTCTTTGCAAAGCATCAGGCAGTACGCTTGGGCAGTTGCTCAACATCGACTACAACTGGGGCGAACTCAATGTTTTTTCCAGAACAAGCTACGATGTTGAAGACTGCATTCAGCCTCTCATGGCGATGAGCAAGTGCGCCGCACCTGAGATTGAGCCGGTTGATATTGATGTGACAGACACAGTGGCTTTCACATGGGAAATCCAATGATTTTTTGACTTTTTTGAAATCCGGTACTCAACAAACGCCCTTTTTGTGTCCGTTGTAAAGTGAAGGGACATTTCACGGAGGAATCTTCGGGGAATACGATTTTGGGAGATTAGCAAGCAAATCCGGTGAGTACCCACCGGAGAAAAATCAGTTAAGGAGACCCTGCCCTTAACATCAGATTTTTGCTTGTTGGGATAGTCCCAAACCCTTCTAATCTTTACGACGGAGGGCGCAGCATGGTACGAAGAACACGAGACATTCAGAAGAAGATTTGGCTGACACCACAGGAAGAACGGACGATTGCAAAGAAGATGGAGATGATCGGCACGGAGAACTTCGGTGCGTATGCAAGGAAGATGCTGATCGACGGCTACATCATCGTTGTGGACTACACAGAGCAGAAAAAGCTCGCCGCCGAAATCAACAAGATCGGCGTGAACATCAATACCGTCTGCCGCAGGATCAACTCGACGGGACGATTCTATCAGGACGATATTGACGAGCTGAAAGAAAAGATGGACGCGGTATGGCAGTTACTAAAATCAAAGCAATCCGAGGAACTTTGAGCAAGGCAATCGCGTACATTCTGAATCCCGAAAAGACCGATGAGAAGCTGCTGGTCTCGTCCTACGGCTGTGCCAGCGAGACCGCAGCGCGGGAATTTGAGTGGACGCGGAAAATAGCCGAGCAAAAAGGGATGAATCCGGTCAGGATCATAGCCCGTCATGTGATCCAGTCCTTTGAAATTGGAGAGGTCACACCGGAGCTTGCCCACGAGATCGGCAAGCAGTTTGCAGACGAAATCCTCGGAGGAAAATATGAGTATGTGCTGACCACTCACATTGACAAAGACCATGTTCATAACCATCTGATTTTCAATGCGGTTGACTTTGTGGACT
>NZ_JBBMEK010000426.1:0-1506 GCF_040096555.1 Coprococcus intestinihominis
TACCAATCTCTGGGACTGGCTGCATAGGCAGTGATATCTTTGAGATAAATGTGTCAACCAATATTGACAATATCACTGCCTTGGAGATTCACCGACTTTTTTTACAGAATTCTTAACAATCCTTCATTTAATAGTACTTATACGGTTTATATGGCATGTCCTTCAACACATATCTCTGAAATTGCCATACTTCCTGCTCCATCAATTGTTTATAAGTCAGTGACTTGTTTTTATAGACCACCTTGCTGTCCAGTTTTGTCTCAAACTCTTCTATAAATATCCGCTTTCCTTCTTTGTTCAAGTAAACACCTTTATCATCTTTTTTCTCAAAATGCAGGTCACTTTTTATCTGCCCGCGGTTATTGATACTAAAGATGATACGATCCACGATGACCGGCTTAAAGATATCTGCAAAATCGAGATTTAAACTGTTTGCCCTTCTGTTTGTCGCATGTACAATACCAATCCTTGAATCAAGAGATGTGTTCCAGATAATCTGCAGAAAGTGATTATACAAAAGCGTATTGCCAAAACTGATCATGGCATTCAAAGGATCCAGCGGCGGTCTTTTTGTTCGTTTATCAAAATGGAATGTGCCCGGTTTTAGGATATGATTAAACGCCAAATAATATTTTTGTCTTGCGCGAGCCTCGATTAGCATCAGCTGATCTACATTCTCACTTACCCTCAATTCCTGAATCATCTGGCCAAGCTCCTGAATATAACTCTCGAGTTCCTTTTTTCCTCTTTTCAAATAATTTCTCAAATTTGACCGCATATTATGAAGACCTGCTATCTCCATTTGAAGTGCAGTCTTCATTCTCCTGTCTGTATCATTATAAAGTGTACATTGCTTTAAGAGTGCCTGTGCAGCCCGCCCATAATCTGTTGGCAAGTAGTATCCCATAAGATTACCATGCTCGTCTATTAATGCTAAACGAATTTTTCTCTTACTGATCGTACGCAGAACATTGGAATGTATCGTCACTTCACCATAAATATTCAATTGATTCGTCACTTCCACCGGAATATGATACTTCTCATCCTCATTTTCAAAAAGCAACGCATAATCTTCCTTATTCAAAATGCCATTCTGAACGATATGATATTCCCTGTTTACCTTTTCTACCGCGCATGGATGCCATTGCTTATAAACATTTTGGGGTTGATAACGGTGCTGTTTTGCTCGGATATGACCGGATACTTTGTAGAATTCATATCCAAGGAATCTGCGTTCACAGGCATTGAAGATACCACTTTTCTTCTGATTAAGATTGAGTCCTGCTTCTGTACCCAGAAACTGACTGATAGCATTGTAAATGTCAGCTGCTTCTTCCTGTGTTTTTGTATATATATTGATATTATCTGCAAACCGAACCCAGCAATAACCTTTTTCCTCCATATAATGATCCAATTCATTTAAATAAAAGTAACTGTTCAGAGCCAACCTCCAAAATGCTACGCATTTCGTCGGTGTGGCGTATCCGCCAAATAAAATTTCAAAAA
>NZ_JBBMEK010000427.1:0-1494 GCF_040096555.1 Coprococcus intestinihominis
TGCGCGATACCTGAACCCATTGTACCTGCGCCAATAACTCCTACTTTCATTGGACTAATACCTCCTGTAACAAATATATAACACACTACGGCTGTGCAGCAGCACAGCCGCTCTAATTATGTACTTAATAAATTAAGCGTTGATGAAGTTTTTCTCTTTACGTTTTGTAAGGAATGCATCCATACCTTCGATCTGGTCATGTGTCTTGAAGCAGCTACCGAACAGTTTCTCTTCAAGTACGATAGCTTCGTCCATAGGAAGATCAAGACCTTCGTTGATAGCTTTCTTACAAGCACGAACAGCGATAGGTGCATTCTTAGCAATCTTATTAGCAAGCTTTTCAGCTGCTGGAAGTAATTCATCCTGTGTATAAACTTCATTTACAAGGCCAACTTCTTTAGCCTTTGCAGCATCGATATTCTTTGTTGAGTAGATGATTTCCTTAGCTAAGCCAGGAGCGATGATACGAGCAAGTCTCTGTGTACCGCCGAAACCAGGTGTAATACCAAGTCCAGCTTCTGGCTGACCGAAGATAGCATTGTCAGAACAGATACGGATATCACAGCTCATGCAGATTTCATTACCGCCGCCTAATGCGAAACCATTAACTGCAGCAATTACTGGAATAGGGAATGTTTCAATCTTTCTGAATACGTCATTACCTTTCTTACCGAAAGCTTCGCCTTCTTCTGGTGTTAATGTGCTCATTTCACCGATATCTGCACCAGCTACGAAAGATTTCTTGCCGGCACCTGTGATGATCAGTGCTCTTATAGCGTTAACATCTACAGCATCAAGAGCTGCATCCAGATCATTCAGAACTTCTGAATTTAAAGCGTTAAGTGCTTTTTCACGGCTGATAGTAAGAATAGCGATATTACCTTTTACTTCATATAATACGGTTGACATTTTTTTAACTCCCTTTCTATGTTGAATTTTTATCTTCATCCCTATTCTACAACACATTTACTAATAAGTAAATAGCTAATCTTTAATTTTACCAAATTTTTTAGATACTTCTTTTAAAAATTCAAATTCTTTGTTTTCATTTTACAGACATTTTACCCATTTACAAATTTCAAAAAGCAGAGGCTCAACCAATCCAAAAGTTAAGTATTTGTCAATTTCTGAGGTTACATCCAATCAAAGTGCCTTTCTTCCAGCATTTCATCGACAAAATCCGGTGCCAGATACGGCATCACATCCTCCTCAGCATACCCTGCTGTCCTCAGATAATCCAGCCACTGCAAATAAGGCACAACCTTAACATTTCCATCCTTTTCATCTGTGCAGGCCTTTGTAAAGCAGATCGCTGTATTCAGATTTTCCTCCATCAGATGCTTTCTGACACAAATAACGGTATCGTATTGATTGTCGATTTTTAACCACAAAATAATCCGATTGTCTGTCATTTTATTATCGAATACGATTTCATTGCCATCCAACAGGGCAATGCTGATTTCTTCTTCTGCCAATGCGTCCATCATCTCAGCT
>NZ_JBBMEK010000428.1:0-1486 GCF_040096555.1 Coprococcus intestinihominis
TAAACAGCTTGCTGAAACAGCATCTAATGCCATGATGTATATCATCGTTATTCTTCTTGGTACATCCGTTGGTGCCACAACAAGTGCAGAAGCATTCCTGAATTGGACAACCATCAAGATTGTAGCCCTTGGCCTGATAGCCTTTGCAGTGGGAACAGCATCCGGTGTCCTGTTTGGCAAAATTATGTGCAAAGTAACCGGAGGCAAGGTAAATCCTCTGATTGGTTCCGCGGGCGTATCCGCAGTACCGATGGCAGCCCGTGTTTCTCAGAAAGTTGGTGCAGAAGAGGATCCGACAAATTTCCTGCTGATGCATGCCATGGGACCGAACGTTGCCGGTGTTATCGGTACAGCAGTTGCTGCCGGTGTATTTATGGCTATTTTTGGCGCATAAGGATTCGACTTTTACGATGTATCTGCAGAGCAGACATGGACTTGGCGCCGGTGCCTGCGGGCAGATTCTGAGTTTGATATATGAATGATAGGAGAATGAAAAATGTCCGAGATTAAGAAAAAACCTGTGGGTATTACTGAGACTATTCTCAGAGATGCCCATCAGTCACAGATTGCCACACGAATGACGACAGAGCAGATGCTGCCGATTATCGACAAGATGGATCAGGTTGGCTACCATTCTGTAGAATGCTGGGGCGGAGCCACTTTTGATGCCTGTCTGCGTTTCCTGAAGGAGGATCCATGGGAGAGACTTCGTAAGCTAAGAGACGGATTTAAGCATACAAAGCTTCAGATGCTGTTCAGAGGTCAGAATATTCTTGGTTATCGTCATTACGCAGATGATGTGGTTGAGTATTTTGTTCAGAAATCCATTGCAAATGGTATTGATATTATTCGTATTTTTGATGCGTTTAATGATCTCCGCAACCTTGAAACATCTGTTAAGGCCTGCAAAAAGGAAGGCGGCCATGCACAGATCGCGCTTTGTTATACACTGGGAGAAGCGTATACTCTGGATTACTGGAAAGAAATTGCCAAGAGAATCGAGGAGATGGGGGCTGATTCCATTTGTATCAAGGATATGGCGGGCTTGCTTGTGCCTTATGAGGCAGAAGCACTTGTAAAAGCGTTAAAGGCTTCTACAAAATTGCCAATTCAGCTTCATACCCATTACACAAGCGGTGTCGCTTCTATGACGTATATGAAGGCTGTTGAGGCAGGCTGTGATATCATTGATACAGCGATGTCACCGTTCGCCCTGGGCACCAGTCAGCCGGCTACAGAGGTGATGTGTGAGACATTCAGGGACACACCGTTTGATACAGGCCTTGATCAGAAACTGTTGGCAGAGATTGCAGATTATTTCAGACCGATCCAGGAAGAAGCTTTAAAGAGCGGTCTGCTGAATCCGAAGGTGCTTGGCGTTAATATCAAGACATTGATGTATCAGGTACCCGGCGGTATGCTTTCCAATCTGGTATCGCAGTTGAAAGATGCACATGCTGAGGATAAATATTATGACGTACTTGAG
>NZ_JBBMEK010000429.1:0-1467 GCF_040096555.1 Coprococcus intestinihominis
TTTCGGCTGCTTTCCCCTATCGTATTGGAGCAGGCTTTAAAAAAAGCAGGGACAGAACTATTAGAGCCATATCTCCAATTTGAAATTTATGCACCGCAGGAATATCTCTCACGGGCGTATCATGATGCCCCAAGGTATTGTGCAGATATTGTAAGTACCCAGATAAAGAATGACGAGGTCATTCTGAAAGGAGAAATCCCTGCCAGATGTATTCAAGAATACAGGAACGATTTAACTTATTTCACAAATGGGCAGGGAGTCTGCTTGACAGAGTTAAAAGGATACCAGCCAGCTACTGGTAAACTTATTTGCCAACCCCGCCGCCCGAATAGCCGTATAGATAAGGTTCGGCATATGTTCCACAAGTTAGCCTAACAGCTTTACATTGACAACACAAGCCCATTTGCTATAATTCCGTGAAGAAGAACGGTCATGTTGTTCTAATTTCAGTATCGGAGGTATTCATTATGGCAAACTGCAAAAACGGAAACAAGTCTTTTAACGGCGCTTTGGGTACTTTGGGAGGTCTTTTCTAAAATCACCGTTAGAAAGGGCTGAGAAGTTTGCCCTTCCTGCGCGGCAGTCGGGCTTGTTTCACAAATTAATTCGTAAAGGAGAATGTAACTTCATGTTTTCTAAAAATTCAAAGGCATATTCTGTCTATCTGCTGTTCCGATTTGTCTTTTCCCTGGCGGCTTCTATGGCCACAGTGCTTTCCATCGTGTACCACCTGGAGGTGGTGCAGCTGGATGCTTTTCAGCTTGTCCTGGTGGGGACTGTTCTGGAAACCTCCTGCTTTCTGTTCGAGATACCCACCGGTGTGGTGGCGGATTTGTATAGCCGTCGGCGCTCGGTGCTGATTGGAATGTTCCTCTACGGCCTGGGCTTTCTGATGGAGGGTGCGCTGCCGTGGTTCGCGACGGTTCTGCTGGCCCAGGTTGTCTGGGGTTGCGGTGATACCTTCATCACCGGCGCTCTGGAGGCGTGGATTGCCTCGGAGGAAGAGGACAAGCCCATGGATAAGGTGTTCCTGCGTGGCAGTCAAATGGGGCAAATCGGCGGCGTTCTGGGCGTGGTGCTGGGCACACTGCTGGGAAACATAAACCTGCAAATGCCTATCATCTTGGGGGGCAGTTTGTGCTTGCTGCTGGGGCTGGTGCTGGTTCGCATCATGCCAGAAACCAACTTCTCCCCTGCTATTGAGGAACGGCAGGGCTTGCTTAAAGACTTTGTCTGCCTGTTCAAGCTCAACCTGGGCTTTGTGAAAGGCGCACCTGTGTTGCTGGCGCTCTTAGCAATCACACTGTGCGGGGGACTTGCCAGTGAAGGCTTTGACCGGCTCTCCACCGCTCATTTTCTGGATGACACGGTAATACCCGTTATCGGGCCACTGAACAGCGTCACTTGGTTCGGTGTTATCAGTCTTATCGGCAACGGCTTAGGTATTCTGGCTTCTCAGTTGCTCAT
>NZ_JBBMEK010000430.1:0-1464 GCF_040096555.1 Coprococcus intestinihominis
TCAACAGTATGGATTCTGTATCCGACAGAGACTACCTCATCGAATACCTCAGTGCCCTGTCCACGATCATGATGCATCTGAGCCGTTTCTGTGAAGAGATCATCCTCTGGAACAGCAATGAATACCGCTTCATCGAACTGGATGATGCCTATTCTACCGGCAGTTCTATCATGCCTCAGAAGAAGAATCCTGATATTGCTGAACTGATCCGAGGCAAAACAGGCCGTGTCTATGGCGCATTGACATCTCTTCTCACAACCATGAAAGGCCTTCCTCTTGCTTATAACAAAGATATGCAGGAAGACAAAGAACTGACCTTCGATGCTATCGATACAGTCAAAGGCTGCCTGGCTCTGTTCAACGGCATGATCAAAACCATGCATGTCAACAAAGAAACCATGGCTGCCAGCAGCAAAAATGGTTTCACCAACGCTACTGATGCTGCCGATTATCTTGTAAAACATGGTGTACCATTCCGTGATGCCCACGGCATCATCGGACAGCTTGTTCTGATCTGTATCGACAAAGGTATCGCCCTGGATGACCTGCCTCTGGAAGAATACAAGAAAATCAGTCCTGTCTTCGAAGATGACGTCTATGAAGCCATCAGCATGAAGACCTGTGTCAGCCTGCGTCAGACCATCGGTGCTCCGGGCCATGAAGCCATGCAGAAAGTCATTGATATCAACAGCCGTTATCTTGAAGAAAACTAATCTGCCGTTTATTCAATAACGCTGCGCATCCTGTGGGATGCAGCCTTTCAAAGCCGTGTATTTCAACTCTCAACCACAGTTTCGAATACACGGCTTATTCTGTTCCTTCCGTAACACTTCATCCAATCTGATTCAATCCATCTATAAAAAGTTCTACAGCCCGCTGCTGCTTCTCCGTCAGCAAATTCCATCTGTCCAAATGACGCTTCTGCTCTGCATTCAGGTGAATCAGATCATCCTGCCCATAAAGGAATTCAGCCAATGTGATTCCGTAAGCTTCACATACATTCTCAATGGTTGTCAATGATGGACAAGTCCCTCGATGCATCATATTCGTCAATGTCGAATGAGAAAGATTCGCCTCTTTTGCCAGGCGATACACTGTCCATCCCCGCTTCTCATTCTCCTTCCTGATACGCCCTACAATATCAAGATTCATCTTGTCTGCCTCCTCCCTATCATTTTGTTTACACATCATATCACAATTTACGACAAATGGACGATTTTTCGACAAACAACTTTTAATTTATTTTTTTAACGAATATGGTATAATAGATGCAGTTTCAATCAGAGGAAGAAAACGCCCATCTATTATCATTTTTTCAAAAAAGGAGGCTTCTTATGCATATTTTAGTCTCAACAACTACAGCCAGTGATCTGGCCGAGACAGCTGAACAGTCCATTGATTATCTCCAGAAGATTGTCGACTATATGATCAGTAAAGCACACATTCTGATCAGTGCACTGATCA
>NZ_JBBMEK010000431.1:0-1464 GCF_040096555.1 Coprococcus intestinihominis
GCCACAATACAGCTGACGATCAACACTGCAACCGGCAAAACAAGGTCCATCACATGGGCTTTATCATTGCTTATTGCTTCCTCATCACTTTCATACGGTCTTCCCGGTGTTGTAAATAAATCGCCTTTAAAGGCATTCATTTCGTGCTTTTTCATCGGACCGAAATCAACTTTTAAAATGGTCACTGCCAAAAGCATACATAATGTCAGAATTGCATATAAGTTGTATGGAATTGTCTGAATAAATACAGAAAATCCGTTAATACCGGCCTCCTCCGGCACAGAAGATGTAACAGCCGCAGCCCATGAACTGATCGGTGCAATAATGCAGACCGGCGCTGCCGTCGCATCAATGATATAAGCCAGCTTGGCTCTTGAAACCTGATGTCGGTCCGTCACCGGACGCATCACACTTCCCACTGTCAGACAATTGAAGTAGTCATCCACAAAGATCATTACACCAAGGGCAATCACCGCAATCTGAGCACCGACTCTTGTCTTGATATGCTTCGTGGTCCATTCGCCGAAAGCAGCAGAGCCGCCGGCTTTATTGAGCAGTGCGACCAAAATGCCAAGCATCACAAGGAATACAAGAATACCCACATTCCAGGAATCCGACAGCTTCATGACCATGCCGCCTTCTCCCTGATAAAAAATCGTGTTCAGCATCAGCTCCAGGTTAAAATTAGAATATAACAGGCCGCCGGCAATGATTCCGGCCAAAAGTGATGTATAGACTTCCTTGGTGATCAAAGCCAATCCAATAGCGATCACCGGCGGCAATAGTGCAAAAACTGTTGCATATGTCTGGCATTGATAATTCTCAGAATCTGCAATTGTTCCCGGCGTCTGCATCGTCACAATCATCAATACAGCAATCATCACAATGAATGCCAGCATACCGATCCGTTTTCTTTTAGTTTTCATCTTCTCTCTCCATCATAAAATATATTTTCCATCCGGTTTCTATTCTGCATCAAAATCTGCCTTAAATACACCTTCAGGTGTCTTCATCGTCAAAATGCCCAGATTAAAGTTCTCATCCTGAATGGTGATATGATATTCAAAGACGACATCTTCGTCAAATTTTGATAATAATATATATTCTCCGTTTTCTTTACCTTCAATCTGGTCACAAATATCATCATACACATCGGCTCCTGAAATAGCCCGAGGATATCCGGATGCCTTAATCTTCTTCTCAATCGCTTCGTACAATTCGTTCATTATACTTCCTCACTTTCTGATTTCTTTTTCTCATAAAAAAGAACTGCTTATATAGATTTCTATCATACAATTCTTCCTTTAAGCATAAAACCAGGCCCAGCCCTTTTTGATAGATAGTACCAGTATACCATACTCAGGAACAAATCGAAAATCAAACAAGCAGTTCTTTTAAAAAATTTTATTGTGTTATTTTTCTATACATCTCCGGTCTCCGATCCCGGAAAAGTCCCCATTCAAG
>NZ_JBBMEK010000432.1:0-1459 GCF_040096555.1 Coprococcus intestinihominis
TTGCAGAAAGGGATGGATGTACAGCTGTATGTAGGGACAGATGAAATCTGTTCTGCCTGTCCGAATAATCGGGAGGGGCAGTGTACAGATCTGACTTTGGTCGAGAAATATGACAACGCTGTGCTGGAGGCCTGCGGTCTGGCAGATGGTGAGCAGTTAGCCTTCGATGATTTTACTGAAAAAGTGCAGAATCAACTTTTGGTGACAGGGAAGAGGAAAGAAATCTGCGGAGGCTGTAAATGGAATGGTATCTGTGAGAATGAAAAAAGCCGATGGGAGAAATAATAGATGTATACAGCATAATAGACAAAACCAGGGTTACATTAATGATAATTATATGCTATAATATGTAAAAGACAGACGAAATGACTGCTGGGAGAACGGTACTCTATTCGAATGTTACAGTAGAAAAAGAATTCAAGACAATTGAATAAAAGCATACTCTGACGGCAAGGAATATCCGAGCAGGAATAGTAAACTGGAAATTATCGGGAAGATAGTTTATCTTTTCGTATACATAATCAAAAGCTCCCTTACCGTCAGGTATGGGAGCTTTTGATATATGGAGGTTTATATGCTGAAGGTAGCAGTTTATGGTAAGGGCGGCATTGGCAAGTCAACGATTACTTCCAATCTGGCAGCAGCTTTTGCGGCCATGGGGAAGAAGGTTATTCAAATCGGATGTGATCCGAAGGCAGATTCAACGATCAATCTGCTTGGGGGTGAACCGCTTCGACCAGTGATGAATTTTATGAGAGAAGAAGACGAAGAGCCGGAGCGACTTGAGGATATTTCAAAGGAAGGGTTCGGCGGTGTGCTTTGTATTGAGACTGGCGGCCCGACACCGGGACTTGGCTGTGCAGGAAGAGGCATTATTGCAACATTTCAGTTGTTGGAAGATCTGAAGTTATTTGAGACGTACAAGCCGGATGTGGTGTTGTACGATGTGCTGGGTGATGTTGTCTGTGGTGGATTTGCCGCACCGATCCGTGAGGGCTATGCGGAGAAGGTACTGATTGTTACATCCGGTGAGAAGATGGCTCTTTATGCAGCTAATAATATTTCAAGCGCTGTGAGAAATTTTGAAGATCGCAGCTATGCCCGTATTTTCGGAATTGTACTGAACCATCGCAATGTGGAGAATGAGACAGAGAAGGTGCAGGCCTTTGCAGAGAAGAGTCATATTCCGATTGTGGGAGAGATTCCGAGAAGTGATGAGATCATCCGCTATGAAGATCAGGGCAAGACTGTCATCGAAGGCGACAGAGATTCCGAGATTAGTCAGAGATTCTTTGATCTGGCCAATCTGCTTCTGGAAGATGAGGCGAAGAAAGCCCAGGACGGCGAATAAATCCGGAGGAGGAAATTTATTATGATGCAGGATGCATTTTTTTGTACAGTCGGTGAGCTGGCGGCAATGGGAAGAGAGAATATCCCGCCGCAGTTTATTTCCGGCGCA
>NZ_JBBMEK010000433.1:0-1456 GCF_040096555.1 Coprococcus intestinihominis
CTACTACTGTGCTTCCTGTCTCCGACGAAGAATCCGATTCGAAGGAATATTCAATACTGTTCCTTCGGCATAGGCCGGAGAAATGTCCTCATTGAGCTTCTGAAGTTCTTCATAAGTCAATCTGAAGGTCTGAAGGATTGCATCCAGTGTCTCTCCTGCCCGGACAATATACGGCAATGTCTCAACATTGTCATGATCTGCATCCGGCATCTCCCAACTGCTCACCGGGACACAGATTTTGTCACCCACCTGAAGATTATAGATACGCACCCCCGGATTCATCCAGATCAGATCCGCAACTTTCACATCATAAACACGACTTATTTTGTATAGGGTATCTCCCTTTTTAACCACATGAACAATGCCTCTGCAGGGGCGTCCATTAACATTCTCACCGCTGACATAATAATTCATGGTCATTAATTCCTGCCTTTTTATTATAATCTATGCGGCTCATTTTTAAAATGTGCAAAGAGAATTTTCTTCTTTTTTATAGAAATGTTTACCTTTTTTTAATGGTTTTCAAAAAAGTTGACGGTTGTTTTTTACAACATCATGTCGTATAATAAGATGGACTTGCTATCACGCAATTCGTAGTTTCCTATTCTATATAGACTATATTGTCTATTCATATATTTACATAAGGAGGGTAGTGATTCCCCTTTCGGAATCAGCTTTTATTTATGGATGCAACTTTATTTTTAGGTATTGATGTCGGCTCCACTACCGTCAAGGTAGCCATTTTGGATTCAGACAACAACGTCCTTTTTTCCGATTACGAAAGACATTTTGCCAATATCAGAGAGACACTGCTCGATCTGATGACAAAAGCCCGTGCGGAACTTGGAGACCGCGATCTTCATCCGATGATCACCGGTTCCGGCGGTATGTCCATCTCCAAATATATTCATGTTCCTTTTGTTCAGGAAGTTATCTCCGTTTCCAGTGCCCTTGGCTATTTTGCGCCGAAGACAGATGTTGCCATTGAGCTTGGCGGTGAAGATGCAAAGATCATTTATTTTGAAAACGGCAATGTGGAACAGCGTATGAACGGTATCTGTGCCGGCGGTACAGGTTCTTTTATCGACCAGATGGCCAGTCTTCTTGAGACAGATGCCCCTGGATTAAATGAATATGCGAAGAATTACAAAGCGATTTATCAGATTGCCGCCAGGTGCGGCGTTTTTGCCAAGACAGATATCCAGCCTCTGATCAATGACGGCGCTTCCAAGGAAGATTTATCTGCTTCCATTTTCCAGGCCGTTGTCAATCAGACCATCAGCGGTCTGGCCTGCGGTAAACCGATCCGCGGTCATGTGGCATTTCTTGGCGGTCCGCTCCACTTCCTTTCAGAGCTGAAGGCAGCTTTTATCCGCACGCTTCACCTGACAGACGAAGAAGTCATTGCACCGGCCAATTCCCATTTGTTTGCAGCTATGGGTGCCGCTATGAACTA
>NZ_JBBMEK010000434.1:0-1437 GCF_040096555.1 Coprococcus intestinihominis
AGAAGAAAGCAATAATGGCCAGTGCAAAGAGCAAAATTGCCTGTTGCCATAAATGCTGCGACAACATGACGATGCCGCCGATACCCATTGCTGCAACCATAAACCAGAGAAAGAAAATGGCGGATTTCATCTTACCGATGACGCCGCTGATCTTACTGCCTGTACCATCCGGTTCAATAGTTCCCATAAAACGTGTTGACAGATAGACGGTATCATAATCGCTGTGGAAAAAGACCATCAGCTGATTCTTCTCATGCGTACCGAAAAAGCATCGCTCACCGCTGTAGGCACCCTTGTTCTTAGAAGTAAATTCTACAATTTTGCTGTCCCATAGGCGGAGCCATGTTTCAGGATCGTGATCACTGTGTATTTCAAATGGTTTCATATGAGAAACAACCTCCCTTTTTGTTGATTGTCTGAGTCGAACAATCCAAATAATTGTAACATATGTTGGGTAACATTACAAGTAGCTGCCCATTCCGGCATACAATGCATTTAGTTTCATAGAAAGAAATAAAAAATTTGATCATATAAGAAAAGCAGCCCAGATATGTGGACTGCCTTTCCGAAAATGTCTGATATCAAATTGAATGATTACTCTTCTGCTTCGTTGGCATTCTCTGCAATGACACGTTCCTGAACATCTGATGGTGCCTGTTCATAGCGGTCAAACATGTAAGAATAAACACCTCTGCCGCCTGTCATAGAACGAAGATTGGTGGAGTAGCCGTATAATTCGGATAATGGAATATCTGCAACAACTTCTGTCTTGCCGTTGCCGACAGGGTTCATACCAAGGACACGGCCTCTTCGTTTGTTCAGATCGCCCATAATATCACCTGTGTAACTGTCAGGAACAACAACGCTCAATGAAGCGATTGGTTCAAGAAGAACCGGTGTTGCTTTCATGAAGGCAGACTTGAAGGCCTGTTTTGCAGCTGTCTTGAAGGCCATTTCTGAGGAGTCAACCGGATGATAGGAACCATCAAATAATGTGGCTTTCACACCGACAACCGGATAACCGGCCATAGGGCCTTTAACAATGGATTCCTGAATACCCTTCTCAACTGCAGGGAAGTAATTCTTCGGTACAGCACCGCCGACAACGCGTTCTGCGAATACATAAGGGGTCTCAAGATCGCCGGATGGCTCAAATTCCATAGCAACATCACCATATTGGCCGTGACCGCCGGACTGTTTCTTGTATTTCTCACGAACTTCCACTTTCTTGCGGATTGTCTCGCGATATGGTACACGCGGTTTGGAGAGGGTAATCTCCACTTTGTACTTGGCTGCCAATTTGCTGACAACAACATCCAGATGCTGATCACCCATACCATACATCAGGAGCTGACGGTTTTCCTTGTCATTAAAAGTCTTCAATGTACAGTCTTCTTCCATCATCTTCTGCAGTGCCTGGGAAATCTTATCAACATC
>NZ_JBBMEK010000435.1:0-1422 GCF_040096555.1 Coprococcus intestinihominis
CCCCATGGCCTATTGAATATTAGAATTATTTCACTAGCTCAAATGTTTTTTCCATAATCGTTTGAATTTTAACTGCTTGCCATGCTTTGAAAGAATCATAGTCATCTTTTATTGTGTTCGCTTTTTTTATTTCCTCATCACCCATTCTTCTTAACCCATTTCTAGTTACGTGCGTAACAATCATTTCATCTATTGACTTTATAATTGTTCGAATCTCACTTCCTATGTCCTCTGCATCAATATTTTCATACAAGATGCCAGTTGCAGATGTGCTGTAATTGTACAATTCCATGAGACTTTTTAGAGCTTCACTTTTGGCAGACTTATAGTCATTTAAAAGAGGCCTTACCTTTTCAATAGTTGTACATTGTAAAACATCTCCAAATTTATCTATCAACTCGTCCATAGCACATTCCATCAGGCTTACTTTTTGAATTAAAATATTTTCACAATTTACAATCATATCCAGTTTCTTATTCAATTTATCCCTTTTACTGGACTTTGAATTATTTATGATGATTGCTAAAATTGCGACTATAACTGGGGCAAATGTTTCAAAAAGGTTTAACGTCAAATCCACCCATGGATGTAAGGCTATAAAATCATTATACGTCATATATGTACCTCCCAAGTATAATATACTGGGATTATATATCATTCCAGACAACATTACAAGAAGAGAAGAACATACATTCGTCAAAATCACAATATTAATTTCACAAATGAACAACTCTCTTGAATCCAAACCGCAATGAATCTATTTTACTTAACAGAGTTCACGTATAAGTTGCCATTTTATTGCAAGTTGCTTTTAATAAAATCCTTGAGCTTTTCAATGCCATCTTTGACTGCTGTACTTCCTTCAATGATTGCAATTCCAAGGGTTAATCCAGTAATATATCTATTGGTATCTCTTCCAAAATACGTATTTATAAATATAGCAATTACCAAATAGAAATACATTATGCCCTTAGCGATTGTCATATTTGCAACCGTTCTTTTACTTTTGCTGTAATTTATTCCGTATGCTATTATTACAAAACACACTACATAAGTTAGTATAAAACCAAAATCCATAACTAATTTCTCCTTAGAATAATATACCAAGATTATATATCACCTAAAGGAACTCTGCAAGGACAAGAAAATCTGATACCCTTATGGCTATCAAGCAATCCGTTAGCTTCGATCCGGAGCAAATGGAACGCATCAAGAAATACTGTTCCCGCGAAGAACGTAGTGTAAGTTAGTGTGTCTGCAAAGCTATGGATCAGTGGCTGGAAGACAAGGGAGTTTAACACTCCCCTTCTTTTTGGTAGTAATAGTATCAAAGATTGTCTGCTTTAGTTAATTACTGTGCCATTCAAATCTACCCAATTTATACCATCATATATGAGTTTCTTTTTTAAATCAGTATCATAA
>NZ_JBBMEK010000436.1:0-1411 GCF_040096555.1 Coprococcus intestinihominis
CGCATGTGCCGATGAACTATGAGACCGTCGGAGATAAGATGATTTTTTACTCATTGGGCAATTTTATCTTTGATACAGATTATCAGCGGGCGCAGTTTAATACGGAAAAGGGCATTTTGCTGAAACTGCATTTTACAGAGGACAGATATTCTTTTGAGGCCTTTGGCTTGAAGATCAACCGGGAAAATGAACATATAGAGTCTGCTCCACTTCCGAAGATTTTTGCTGATATTCAGGAGGATGATTATAATAAGCTTGAACCATTGGCAGCGAAAATGTTCTTAGCTGCAACAAAGCGTCAGCAGCTGTTCTTATATCCGGATAAATTCAAGAATGCTACAGAAGCACAGTGGAAAGACCATTTCTATGAAGAGAAGCGCAGCGGCCGTGTGCCGGGGGAAGCACTGGACTTCCAGATTATCTATCCGATTGCCCAGGAAGAGGCCAAAGGTGCATGGAAAGAGTGTAAGTTGGAAGCTGTCAAAGCATATATTTTGGAACAGATGTAAAACAGGATACAAAAATTATATCCGGTTCTGAATAATTGCGGGGACATTATGGAAACAATTAAAAAATAACTGTTGCCATTTTCAAAATAAATGATATAATGGAACAGGTAGGCTAACATGGCTCAGTCGGTAGAGCGACGCACTCGTAATGCGTAGGTCGCGGGTTCGATTCCCGCTGTTAGCTTTAAGCCGGAAACTCTGGAGAATTAAGGGTTTCCGGCTTTTTTAGTACCTTGAAAGAGTGAGGTACAGGATTGCCCGAAGGGTAGGGAGTGTCCAAAAGTTTGTGTAATTTTTTTTGTTGCATAGATTTTCACACATGCGGTATAATATAATCACAGGATTCCTTTGCATTCAACAGGAGGAATTTCAATGAAAAGAACTTTACAGGATTTAACCATCAAAGATCCATTTATGTTTGCCGCAGTGATGTCAGATGAAAATCAGTGTAAATCGCTTTTGTCACTTGTATTAGAAATGGAAATTCTACATGTAACAGTCGTAACAGAAAAGACACTTGCTTATCATCCTGAATATCATGGTGTACGTTTGGATGTTTTTGCCGTTGAAGATGGAACTCGGCGGCGTTTTAATGTGGAACTGCAAGTCAAAGATAACAAGAATTTGCCAAGACGCAGTCGTTATTATCATGCGCAGCTTGATATGGATGCACTGGTAACGGGGATAGATTATAACGAGCTGCCGGATACATATGTTATCTTTATTTGTGATTATGATCCGATGGATTCACTTTTTTATCGATATACGATTGCTAATCAATGTCAGGAAAACAAAGAGAAAATTGCAGATGGCATTCATACAATATGGTCCTATGTCAAGATTTAGTACAAGTTAAAATGAGAAATTTCTCCCCATTTTAACCTGCCAGAAGCTCAGCCTCA
>NZ_JBBMEK010000437.1:0-1411 GCF_040096555.1 Coprococcus intestinihominis
GCAATTTTGCCGGAATTAGGCTGGATCAAACCTGCGATCAGGGATAAAATTGTCGATTTTCCGCATCCGCTCGGACCGATGATACCGAGAAAATGATCCGGAAAAACACGAAAACTTAAATTTTTGACAGCCGGTGTTTCACCTTCCGCTGTCTGATAGGTATAGTTGACATCGGTCAAATCTAAAAGCGGCTTCATAAAAACCTCCTTATAGCGGTATATAATAAAATATGCATAAACAGTGTCTATGTTGCAAGGGGGCGCTATTTATGCTAAAATGCATTCATATGGCATAGATGTCAGAACACGTCAGATGGCTTTTGGAACAGGCCGGGTTGCCTGGTGTTCACAGTGTTATAAAGTGAGGAGATTTTATATGGATAAAAAGCATAGATACAGCGCCGGAATGCTGGCAGCTGCACTTATTGTCGGTATTGGTATTGGCTTTTGCGGTGGTTTTGCAGTGGGCGGTCATACCGGTAGTCGGCAGCAGAATACAACAGCCGGGGCAGAGCAGAATTTTGAAACAGGAGATTTATCGATGGAGGAATCACAGAAAACGGAATCGGGTACGGATAGCAGTGGCGAGACAGAGATCGAGCCGATTGGCAGCTATGCGGTGGATGATGAACCGGTGCTGACCATTGATGATACCACCGTTTATCTGTCAGAGATCAATGCAAGAGCTTATATGGCCAGAGATCAGTATGTGGCAGATTACGGTGAGGAACCTTGGGATACGAAGATGGATAATGGAATGACCGTGGGTGAGTATGCCAAGGCAACCATGCTGGATGAGATAGAACGGGCAGTGATTCTCTGTAATAAGGCGGATGAGTATGATGTACCGGCTTTGACAGATGATGAGGAGAAGCAGTGCGCGTCCAAGGCCGAGGATTATATGGCATCGATCGGTGAAGATATTGCAACACAGTTCAGTGTGGAACAGTCGGCGGTATTGGCCATTTATGAAAAGGATGCCCTGTCCATGAAGGTTTACAATCAGATTCTGGAGAATCTTTCAGAAACCCTTCGTCAGGAAGATGATTATAAGGATATGGAAGACAATGAATTCGAACAGGTTTTGAATGACAAGTTTGAAGAACAGTATGCCCAGTGGAAGGATACATGCAAAGTTGAGACAACAGAGACATGGGAGCAGCTTGTGATCGGGGCCGTCGGTTAGGCATTATCAGGGCAGACAATGGACGTTGGTGCATTTTGAATATAAGCAGGATATTAAATGATGAGAAGGACAGGGAGGTCTTTAGATGGGATTAAAGAATTTAATTAAAGGACAGCTTTTATCAAGCATCAGTTATCGTTCCTCAGATCCGCAGGAACTGGCAGCTGTTTATGACAGAGACGGACGCAGGATTATGTATGAATCTGTTCTGACGGTTATGCCAGGA
>NZ_JBBMEK010000438.1:0-1399 GCF_040096555.1 Coprococcus intestinihominis
GGAAATTATTGGTATTATTTCAAAAAGGGAACAGGTGTGATGGCAACAGGGTGGACTGTGCAATCTGAAAAACCAGGAAAGCGGTATTATTATAACGATAGAGGGCAGATGCAGTATGGTTGGCAGGCTATCGGCAATAATGCGTATTACTTCGATAAAGTGTATGGTGTTATGAAACCATATACATTTAAAAACTCTAACGGATATTGGTTAGCCTATGATAGAAATGGTAATCTTGTGAAGGATTTACGTTCAGCATTTAATAATGAATCATCATATGTAATTAAAGTTAATAAACCGATGAATACAGTGACTGTTTATATGCAGTATGGGGATGGCTCTTATACTGTGCCGATGGTTGCATTTATTTGCTCTACAGGTGCATCTACACCAACGGGTACTTTCTATACACCAGATAAGTGGAGATGGCTCAGGATGATGGGACCTAGCTGGGGACAGTGGGTAACTCAGATTTCGGGTGATTATTTGTTCCATTCGGTGTATTATAATTCTACAAACAATAATAATAGTCTATCAGTAAGTGCCTACAATAATTTAGGTAAGCAGGTTTCTCATGGATGCATCCGATTAACAGCAGGTGATGCAAAATGGGTTTACGATCATTGTGCGTTACAGACGAAAGTCATTATTTATAGTGATACATCTACATATGGACCATTAGGGAGACCGACGGCTTACAAATTGCCATCATGGCATACATGGGATCCGACAGATCCGAATATGTATTACAAATGTCGACAGCGTGGATGCCATTAAGTGTTTAATTTGTAATTGTTAGATGGGGAGAAATATACAATGAAGAAATGTTTTAGGAGAGGGATTACGGCTCTTTTAATTAGCACAATGTTGGCATCAACAACTACTGTAGCTTATGCATCAGAGATAGAAAATCAAAGTTTGATAGAAACAGAAAAGAATGCAGATCAAGTGACATTAACTGACCCATCATCAGATGCCGCTGTTTTGGAGGATGATGGTGAAAATTATCAAGGTGATTTGTCAGAAAATGTGAATTCACAGAGTAGTCATGATGTACAGCAGAATCAAGATGATTCTATAAGTGCGAGTGATGGCACATTAACTGGTGATAATGCACCACTTCAAAATAGTGAAAACCAGCCTGAGAGTAATACCAGTCAGGAGGAAAATGAGGAAACAGATGCTCCAGTTGAGGAACAGCATGAAGGTTGGGTAGATACTGAAGAAGGAAAGAAATATTATGTTGCTAACACGTATGTTATTGGAGAAAAGTACATAGATGGTTTTTGGTACTATTTTGATGATAATGGAGTAATGGCGACAGGATGGACTGTGCAGGCAGAAAGACCGAACCAACAGTATTACTATGATAACGATGGTAAAATGCATTATGGATGGT
>NZ_JBBMEK010000439.1:0-1377 GCF_040096555.1 Coprococcus intestinihominis
ATACCAGGTACCTGTTACTTTACAGATATCTCCTACTTCGTATTCCATTGTATAATCATCTTTTTTCTTTATGATCTTTACTTGTTTCATGTTCTTCTCCACTTCTTCTGATTCATTACAATTCCCGCTTTTTCCGCACCGCTTCATTCGCTTTCCGTTTCACCGGATTCATCCGGACACCTGATTCACCCTCGACACCAATACATCCAGAATCTCCTTTGCAACTGCCAGTTTGTAAGTCAGTCTTGTAGGCTGCACTGCCAGTTCAATATAATAGGACTTCATGTCTCCGTTAATCACAATTGCAAAATACACCTGCCCAGGACCGGATGCATCCGGATTAGCCGGATCTATATTTCCCATGGTCCCTGTCACACCGATACCGATATCCGCTTGATAAGTTTTCGCACAGGCTGCTGCCATTGCCTCTGCTGTTTCCTTGGAATAGACCGTATACCTGTCAAGTATGTCGGCCGGCACCCCCTGCATAACTTTTGCCTCATTGCAATAAGTCACAAAAGCCCCCTTGAATACCGCCGAAGAACCCTCTGTATCAGTGATCAACGAAGCAATCTGACCGGAAGTCGCACTCTCCATGGTCGTGATCGTCATTTTCTTCTCTATCAGAAGTTTCGTCAATTGCCTGTATCCTTTCCTGACCGCTGCCTCCTCGTATTTTGCTCTATTATTCTCGGAGATTGCCTTTGCAATCACCAAACCGCCGCATTTATCACCCATGTCCGGCTTCTTCAAATTCTCTGTATATTTTTCAACCATACCTTTAAATTCTTCTTCAACATCCCTGTAAGGCCTTTCTCTGAAATCCGGTTCCGACATCAATATAGGCGTCTGTCTGCGTTCTTCTCCCGGCATCATTATTCTAAGTTCATGCTCCATCATCTCATCATCAATCTGCTTGCAGAACTTTTTCTCTTCGGGTGTCAGATCCGCCAATTCAAAATAATCATAAATGACATCCATGATCTGTGCCTCGATGTCCAGATAATTCGTCAGATAAGGTTTCACCGGCCGGATAATATCCGCAATATAAGCCTCACTGGCGTCATGCAGCAAACATGCCAGAACAATTCGCCCCGACCATCCTCTGGCAGCTGCTTCACTGGCACAATTCATCGAATGCTGCGCCACCGAAAAAAAATAGCGGATATGCCCACCGCCCCTGCAAACCAGGCTTAGTGCATGGGCAATATCCTCCACACAAACATCCTGTTTCATCATCTTCAGCGGATCAAAAATCCGCCCGGTAAAAGTATTCATTGCACTCATCTCATTTTTCTCCTAAACACTTCTTCTGTCATATTCATTCGTTTATCAGCTCCTTGAATAGTCAGAATACTGTCTTTAATCAAATTTGTT
>NZ_JBBMEK010000440.1:0-1372 GCF_040096555.1 Coprococcus intestinihominis
AAATTTTTCCCTTGCAAGAGCTGCATAATAACGAAGCCATTTATCCATCTCCATAATTATGGATGGATTGGCACCTTTCTGCGGGCCGTAAACAGCACTGCAGCCATTCTCACCGCAAAGGGGATTCGTCACATCACAGGCTATTTTAAATTCACATTCCGCCAGCTCCGGCAGGACGTAAGTATCTGTAATTGTCTCTAATTCCTTGAGACCAATGGCACCAAAAGGCACCTGCTGACCGTCCTTGTTAAGGAAACCGTAGCCCAATGCCTGCAGCATACCAATACCGCCGTCATTTGTGGCACTGCCGCCGATACCAACAATAAATCTGCGGCATCCTTTTTCAATGGCATCACGAATGACTTCACCCACACCATAAGTCGTTGTATAAAGCGGATTCTTCTTGGTATCCGGTACAAGTGTAATACCTGCTGCACCTGACATCTCAATCACTGCGGTCTTTGTCTCAGCAATAATGCCGTACTCACAGACAACCGGCTCACCCAATGGGCCTGTCACCTTCACATGCTGTAATGTCCCATTCATGCCGCATACAAGAGCCTCCACGGTACCCTCTCCGCCATCTGCCAACGGCCGGATGACCACATCTGCCTTGGCATCCGCTTTTCTGATGCCCTCCGCAATGGCCTGCCCTGCCTCAATAGAACTTAAACTGCCTTTCAAAGAATCGATTGCGATCACTGCTCTCATTTGTTGATACCCCCATACATTTTTCTGTCCATTGACTGCATCCGCTAACCGAGATGCACTCTGCCGTTTTTATTTTCTTACTGAAAGTATATCCTTTTTGACACTCTGTATATATGTTATACAGAACAATTTTCTTGTATACATCCGGTATAAATTGTTATTTATAACACTTTATGATAAAATAGCTCTAACTAATCCATCTCAATGACAGGTTCATAATATGAAAATCGTTATTATCAATGAAAGTGCAAGAAATAGCTATGGTATACTTGTAGCATTATTAATCGGAGGTACCCTATGTTTAAAATCGACAGAACCCTTGCTGCCCAGGTCGTCAATACCGTGAAAGACGTCTGCGGACGGGATGTAAATTTTATCAACCAGTATGGCATTATCTTTGCCAGTACGGACCCGGAAAGAGTCGGCACCTTTCATGAAATCGGCCATCAGGCAGCCCTTACAGGCGAAACGATTGAGGTCCGGGCCGATGACAATTTTCACGGCACACGCATGGGCATCAATCTGCCTGTTTACTACAATCAGACCTTCATGGCCGTAATCGGCATTACCGGACAGCCGGATGAAGTCCGCAAATATGCCCATCTGGCGGAGCGCATCACACATCTGCTGATCCGTGAACGGGAACTGAACACCATCAGCC
>NZ_JBBMEK010000441.1:0-1356 GCF_040096555.1 Coprococcus intestinihominis
GAGCCATTGAGCAAGAAGCCCCCACTTCAAAATCTGTGATTTAAGTGGTGGGAGCATGTCACAAGGTGTATGATAAGGTTTATGAATGACTGAAGGGAATGGATATAAATTATGAAACGTATGCTTTTAACAACATTATGTTATATAGAAAAGGGTGATCAGTATCTGATGTTGCATCGTGTCAAAAAAGGGCATGATATCAACAAGGATAAGTGGATCGGTGTTGGCGGCAAGTTTGAGGACAAGGAAAGTCCGGAGGATTGTCTGTTTCGGGAAGTACGTGAAGAAACCGGACTGACTTTGACGTCATGGAAGTTCCGGGGCATCATCACTTTTGTGACAGACCGTTATGAGACAGAATTTATGCACCTTTATACAGCGGATGACTGGGAAGGTGAGATGATCGAGTGCAATGAAGGCAATCTGGAGTGGCTGGACAAGAAAGAAGTATTTAATTTGAAAGTCTGGGAGGGAGATAAGATCTTTTTCTGGCTGATGCAGCATGATGCACCATTCTTTTCACTGCGGTTGGAGTATGTGGGAGATGAACTGGTTTCTTATGCGATGAATGGCGTGTATCACAATCAACAGTATCCGGGACAGAATATGTATCAGGAATTTCTGGATACGTATGAAAAATAAAAACCCAAAAGGCTATTGTATGAAATCCTTTTCATACGGTAGCCTTTTTGTGTGATATCACAAAGTGGTTCAAAATCTCAGAAAATCACATCTTATCAATGAATTCTTCAATCGAATGACAGCGTGCTGCGTTTTTAGTCCATTGTCTGAGGGTATCAAGATTTGTCTCTGTTGTAATTTGTTGATGAAGAGAGTCGGGAATAGTGCCCATTTCTGATAGAAGATCAAGAATATCTTCAATTCGGGTTAAGCGTTGGCCTTCTTCTAGACCTTTTTTCCAACCTTCTTCTTGTAGATTTTTTAAGTGAATTTCCCAGGCATATTCAGAAAATAGCACATAGATAATACCTCCGCTTTATTCCTAATCAGAAAATCTTTAAGGACATTATTGCAGATGCATTCTTCAACGGACTTTTCCACAGCGCGTTCCCGGGTGTAGCCGGAAGATATGTATTGTCGAACGGTATCCACAAATAATGCGTAGTCATGCAATGTCTGGCATTTCTTCATGAGAGCTTTGTTATGACCATAGTTGATGTTGAGCATAACCGCACATACCTCCAGGTGATTTTCAAGATGATCATCCGAGAAAGAATTGCTGAGCTTAAGTACCTGGCGGTCAGGCTGTTCGGATGTTCCGTTGTAGAATACAAAGAACTGGGCTCTTGGAAGCAACAGCTGCGTTGAGGAATAAAGATCCAATCCATTATCCAG
>NZ_JBBMEK010000442.1:0-1356 GCF_040096555.1 Coprococcus intestinihominis
GGTCTTTGACGTTTCATCTACTGATTTTCCATTGATTTTCGTTTCTACCGCACGGTAGATGATTTCTTTGCCATCTGTCGTGTACAATGGAAGCTTCTTCCATGTTGCTTCTTTCGTATCATTTGGCTTTGAGGAAGTCAGCGTGATCGGATCGCATCCATTTACATCTTCCCAATCACCATCCGTGCTGTGTTCTTTCCTGATCATCTGCTGGAGTTTGAATGTTGCAGTGTACCCGTCATCGGTCTTCTCGGAATAGTCCGTATTCTGCCAGATCTTTCTTACCGTGTAATCCTGCAGTTCGATATTGGTAAACGTATATTTTGTAATATCCGTTCCAGGCGTTGTTTCTGTTGCCGCTTTCTTTTCTGTTTCTTTCGCAACATCTGTCTTATAGCCATCAATGGAATGTTCGATGACCTTGTATTCAAGTTCATTCCCATCTCTGTCATATTTCGGAAGGTCTGTCCATGTCACTTTCTTTTCCGAGATTCCCGGTTCTGTGAAAGATACCGTATCAACGATGCGGGTTTCATAAGAGTGCCAGCTTTCATCGTTCTCTGCTTTCGTCTTGTACAGGAGTTCAAACTCTGCCGTTTTTTCTGCTCTGTCCACACATCGCCAGATTTTTGTAACCTCGATGGATTTCGACGGATTATCTGTTACCAGCACATTCGTGATCTTACTTTCGTTGCGTCCCTTTTCCTTATTGTATACATGATCTGCATTTGTAGCGCTAGTCGAATAATCCGTGGTATCTTTGTAATTTTGTGCACCACTGACAGTTGTTCCATACTGCTTTTTGCCAAAAATGCTTGTCGAATCATCGGTATGCCGTTCTACCGCTCGGAAATAAAGGGAATAAATCGTATAAGTTGTCCCATCCTCTCCGGTAAAAACTTCCACTGTCGGAAGATCTTCCAGTGTCTTCTTCCATTCCCCCTTATTATTCGGGGTAATGGTAAAGGTATATGGTGTTCTGTCTGATTTTAATACATCCGCCCAGTCGCTTAACTGTGGTTCTTCCGTTTTTTCAGAATCCGAATTTTCTTCTTTCGCATTCTCATTCCCGTTTTCATTTTCTACTTTTACGCCACGCTTTTGCAGGACAAATGTCAGGCTTTTCGGTCTGGACTGATACTTGTTATCCTGATCGCCTGCCCATGTCTTCGTGACAACAAGAGATGTGGATTTCAGTGTATTCTCTATCACTGTCTTCGTCTCATTTTGCGTGGAATATCTGCACTCATAAGCACCGGCTGTATATTTCACTGTCTGGTCTTCCTGTATAATCTCATTGATCGGAACACCTCCGATTGCCGTTTCCACACAGCGGTAGGTATAGGTCTTTCCTTC
>NZ_JBBMEK010000443.1:0-1345 GCF_040096555.1 Coprococcus intestinihominis
GGACACGCCCAATTCCATGGAGTTTATATCTAGCACTATTGTTTTATTTTGATTACATTCCAAGTACACATTATATGATTCGCCAGCTTGAATTATTCCCAAATGAATTAGACGAATGTTGGTTAGCTGGTAGAGTTTTTATTGAGGAAGAAAAATGAGCGAATATTCACAGCAAATAAAAAGGGATATTACATGAACAAAAATATAAAATATTCTCAAAACTTTTTAACGAGTGAAAAAGTACTCAACCAAATAATAAAACAATTGAATTTAAAAGAAACCGATACCGTTTACGAAATTGGAACAGGTAAAGGGCATTTAACGACGAAACTGGCTGAAATAAGTAAACAGGTAACGTCTATTGAATTAGACAGTCATCTATTCAACTTATCGTCAGAAAAATTAAAACTGAATACTCATGTCACTTTAATTCACCAAGATATTCTACAGTTTCAATTCCCTAACAAACAGGGGTATAAAATTGTTGGGAGTATTCCTTACCATTTAAGCACACAAATTATTAAAAAAGTGGTTTTTGAAAGCCATGCGTCTGACATCTATCTGATTGTTGAAGAAGGATTCTACAAGCGTACCTTGGATATTCACCGAACACTAGGGTTGCTCTTGCACACTCAAGTCTCGATTCAGCAATTGCTTAAGCTGCCAGCGGAATGCTTTCATCCTAAACCAAAAGTAAACAGTGTCTTAATAAAACTTACCCGCCATACCACAGATGTTCCAGATAAATATTGGAAGCTATATACGTACTTTGTTTCAAAATGGGTCAATCGAGAATATCGTCAACTGTTTACTAAAAATCAGTTTCATCAAGCAATGAAACACGCCAAAGTAAACAATTTAAGTACCGTTACTTATGAGCAAGTATTGTCTATTTTTAATAGTTATCTATTATTTAACGGGAGGAAATAATTAAACTATGTTTTGAACCATGAATTAAATAAAAATGACTCTCAATTATTGGAAGTCAATTTATTAAACCAATTAAAGCTTGCAAAACGTGTAAATCTTTTTGATTATTCTTTAGAAGAATTACAAGCCGTTCATGAGTATTGGCGGTCAATGAATCGTTACTCAAAACAAGTTTTGAATAAAGAGAAAGTGGCTTAATATGGCAAATATAGTCAATTTTACTGACAAACAGTTTGAGAATCGCTTAAATGATAATTTAGAAGAATTGGTTCAAGTAAAAAAGCGGTTGAATCGCCAACCGCTTTTTTACTTGGTGGGCAATCAGGGTCAGGGAAAACCAGTTTGCGAAGAAGATGATTGAGCAGGCAGGAACAAAGTGATAAATTTGAATTGTGAGGGAAAATACAGATGAATC
>NZ_JBBMEK010000444.1:0-1328 GCF_040096555.1 Coprococcus intestinihominis
TAACCTTTCTATTTTTAAAAATATATTTGACATTTCCGGTAAAATATCCCTATTATATAGTTGTTTTTGATTTACAGAAGAAAGGATACACTAAAATGATTCATATAAGACTTGCCAGTAAAGAAGATATCCAGAATATCATGCCCCTCTACGCCTATGCCAGAAAATTTATGGCTGCCAACGGCAATCCCCATCAATGGAACGGCAATTATCCTGCTTCAGAAGACATCCTGAAAGACATTGCCAATGGCAATTATTATGTCTGTACGCCGGATAATGCGCCGGAGAAAATTGTGGGCGGTTTTGCTTTCATTATAGGAAGAGAACCGAATTATGCCGTCATTGAAAATGGTGCCTGGCACTCCGATCAGCCTTACGGCACAATTCACCGGATTGCCTCCAACGGTCAGACCAAAGGCATTGCCCGAGCCTGCTTTGATTTCTGTCATAACAAAATAGACTGTCTGCGCATTGATACCCACGCTGACAACAAGCCAATGCAAAATGCCATCGACAGTTATGGCTTCCGCTACTGCGGAATTATCCATGTCGCCGACGGCACACCAAGAAATGCCTATGATTTAGTTTAATCTTCATCGTGACGTATTCGCATGTAAAATTGCTGCGCAGTGCCCTATCCGGCAATCAGCATACACAGTGGCATTGTCAGGATTGAAAGCAGCGTTGTCACTGTAAAAAGCTCTGTCGCATAATGATCATCACGCTCATACATAATCGCCATCGTAATCGTCATGGCACCCATTGCAAAATCAATACTTTCCGACAGACGAATCTGAAAAATAAAGAATACCATACCTGCGATGACCGCAATGAGGCACGGATTAATCAGCTTCTTCAGCTGAAAACCGCCTTTATCCAACAGCATGATGCCACGTGTCCAGCAGAAAATATGAGAAACAGCGACAAACACGGTTGCATAGATAACACCGATATTTCCAAAAAGCGCATAACCAAGCGGAACCCCTATAAATCCACAGTTATCATAGGTCACTGCAAACTTCTCGATTGACAGATCATACCCTTCTCTCTCATGCAAAAGGAAATGACCAATCATAATGGAAATCAGATAACTGATGACGGCCAACACAAAAAGAAGGCCCATTTTTTCAACTCATATAATCCCCCATAATTCATTGTCAAATATAACGTTATTATCTTCACTTTTACTATGAGTATAGCAATCGGAAGATGCAATGTAAAATGCCCATTTTGATATTGAGGTATAACCGCAGCGACATAACTTATTGCATTTTTGCATCCGATTTATTTAAAACCCTAAAAACAGCAAAAGGCCGCAGCCCAAATAG
>NZ_JBBMEK010000445.1:0-1322 GCF_040096555.1 Coprococcus intestinihominis
AACAAATCGTTCCCGAAATTGTGGAACACCATAGTTTACAGCATCTAATACTCCGTACACCGTTTTATATCCTAACTTTTCAAATTCGGACAATATTACTTCTAGTACAGTTCCTAATTTTTGTTCAGGGTCTTTTTCATCTTTTTCTGCTGACGAAACATGCTTTAAACGTGCAGACATAATGCCCTTCACATTTTCCATAACAAAAAACCTAGGGCGAATATAATCTATCATTCTTATAAAATCCATGAATAAACTTCCCCTGGGATCATTTATTCCGAGACGTTTTCCAGCCGTTGAAAAAGGCTGGCACGGCGGACCACCACAAATCATAAATGGCTCTCCTCGATGAAGCCCCGTCATTTCTAGAATAGTTTCTGGGTTAATTTCTCTAATATCTCCGCCTAAAACGTTATGTCCATTTGCCTTCATTGTCTCCACACAATCTACGTCAAAATCCTGCCCTATGACAACATTGAGTCCTGCTTTTGACATTCCAATATCTAGTCCCATTGCTCCAGAGAATAGTGATATTACATCTCTATTATCCTTATACATTTTTCTTGCATTAGTAATATCAAAATCACTCATTAAACACTTTCTCCATTTTCTAAAATAAATTTTCTTTCAAATTCAGTTCCTGTAACTTCCGCAATTAATTCCAAATCTGCCACGGTAAAACTTTCTCTTCTTAATTTAGCATTAAAGTTCTGTGGAGATGTCCCAATCCTTCTTGCCAACTCTGAGACACTTATGCTTTGCCGCACACATAAGATGCGTATTTGTTCGGAAATTGTCATAATGGTACCTCTTTCAATAATCAACTTTTTTTTTCTTTTTTAAACTTATAATTTTAAACATCACACTATTATTATATACCATACTCACATAATGGTCTATCAAAAAGGAAAAAGGAAATTTGAAAACTTGAAAATTGTAAAACGATACGGACTTACAGTTTGTAAACTTCTTTCTATTTATGCATCGCATCAGAATATATGTTCTTTATATCCAAATACAACATTAGCTGAGATCCTACAAACGATCTCAGCCTCTATATTACTTCGGAATGTATCTGTATTGCATAATGTATCTCTCATTTGCAATTTTTTCAACATCCGGATTACGAATTAAAAATTCTTCGTATTCTTCTTTTAGCTTTTTTTTCATTTGAGACAATACTTCCATAAACTCACTTGGTTCTTTACCAATTTGTGTTGCACCAAGCTTCTCAAACAGTTTCTTACTTGACTCATTATCTGAGTAAATTCTCACCATGAAATATTCTACTGCTCTGAGCTCTAATACTCTTTTCGCAAACA
>NZ_JBBMEK010000446.1:0-1315 GCF_040096555.1 Coprococcus intestinihominis
ACAATATTAATTGTAGATGATGACAGAGAAATTGTACGTGTCATTGCCAAAATACTTGAACTGGAAGGATATAGGACATTGAAGGCTTATGATGGACTCGAGGCCCTGGATATGCTGGTGAGCAATGTTGTACACCTGATTATGATCGATATCATGATGCCGAAGATGAATGGTCTTGCAGCCGTGATGAAAATACGGGAGACCAATAATATTCCTATTATCATTTTATCAGCCAAGACCGAGGAAACAGATAAGGTTTTGGGACTGTCTATGGGAGCGGATGACTATATCAGCAAGCCATTTAATACCCAGGAGATGATTGCCAGAGTGAAGGCACAGCTGAGACGGTATATGCGTCTTGGAGCCATGAATTCGGAAAGCATGCAGGACAGTATTCGTATTGGTGATCTGTATCTGGATAAACATGCCAAGGAATTAAATGTTAATGGTGAATCCGTGCATCTGACGGCAACAGAATATAAAATTATGGAACTGCTCATGAGTAATCCGGGCAGAGTTTTTCCGGCGGAAGAAATTTATGAACGTGTTTGGCAGGAACCGGCTTATTCTGTCGAAAATACAGTCATGGTACATATTCGGAGAATTCGTGAAAAGATTGAGATCAATCCGAAACAACCAAAATATTTGAAGGTGGTGTGGGGAATTGGATACAAAATTGAAAAAGATGACAGCAAATATTAAAGGTATAAAAGGATGGTTCGTTCTGACAGTATTAGGGCTTGATGTTCTCCTTGGGATTGACGGCGGAAATCTCATAAGTACTTTTTACGGGGATGTCATTATCTATGTTACATTTCTTGCGACGGTTACTGCAGGCATTATGCTAACAATCAGTTTGAGGCCGGACAGTAAAGAATGGCCGTTTTTTGGAATTTTTGACAACTTTAAGACAGATACACTGTTTTGGCTGGAACTATTAATTGTTACATGCACAATGGCTGCCTTTGCATGGATTGCCGGTTTATATGAGTCCTGGAGTTGGGCATATTCTGCAATCTCGATACTGGGAAAGCTTTTGTTTTTGGTATTGGTGCTGCCGGAAGCCTTTGTTGCGGTAAGCTGTTATGCCATCTTTATCCGGCGCATGAAGGATCGGGAGAAACGCAGAGTGTTGTGGATCCAATCTGTTTTTCCCAAACATGAAAAAAAACAGAAAGTAAAAAAAGAAAATCCTATCAGAAAGCTATATACTAAATTCAGAGAAAGTGTTGTCTCTTTAAAAGCAGAATATGAACATTCTCTGAATTATGAAAAAAAACAGCTCATTTGCACAATTTTGATTGTAGGTGGCAAT
>NZ_JBBMEK010000447.1:0-1283 GCF_040096555.1 Coprococcus intestinihominis
ACCAATATGTGCGGCAGATATTATATTGATACTAACTGGCTGGATGAAATTGGTAATGTGGTATATAGTTTTGACATAGACTGGAAAATCTGTACAGAACAGTTTCAAGGTGATATCTTGCCAACA
Source organism: Coprococcus intestinihominis (assembly GCF_040096555.1). Lineage (NCBI taxonomy): Bacteria > Bacillati > Bacillota > Clostridia > Lachnospirales > Lachnospiraceae > Coprococcus > Coprococcus intestinihominis. The sequence goes on from NZ_JBBMEK010000447.1 coordinate 127, forward strand.
AACACAGCACCGATTATAGAGAAAACTGAGCATGGCTTGCAGCTGTCACTTTGTAAATGGGGGTTCCCCCTGCAAAAGGGAAAGAATCTGGTCATTAATGCAAGAGCAGAAACAGTTCTGGACAAGCCCTCTTTCAGTAATGGCATTTGGTATCATCGGATTGTGATTCCGGCCAGTGGATTCTATGAATGGAATCATTTAAGAGAAAAGAATACATTTAGCAGATCAAATGCGTCGGTACTATATTTAGCCGGTTTCTGTGACTGGTTTGACAATGAGCGGAGATTTGTGATTCTGACCACTGCGGCGAATGAATCAATGATCAAAGTCCATGATCGAATGCCGTTGATTTTGGAGAAAGAACAGATGGAAGATTGGTTTGATAATGAAAAGATGCAGGTCATTCTGCGTCAGGAACCGGTGATGCTGAAGAGACAGGCCGAATATGAGCAGCTGAGTTTATTTTCATAAAATGTTAATTTAGAGGAAAAGGGGCAAAAAAGTAATGCAGATATTTGTCGATGCGGATGCATGCCCGGTGGTTGCTATTGTAGAAAAAGTTGCAAAAATGCATGCAGTGCCGGTAACATTGCTGTGCGATACAAATCACGTATTATCATCTGGTTACAGCAAAGTTATTGTCGTCGGAGCCGGAGCGGATGCAGTGGATTATAAGCTGATCAGTATTTGTCGGAAGGGAGATATTGTTGTATCTCAGGATTATGGTGTGGCAGCAATGGCATTGGGAAAAGGAGCGTATGCCATTCATCAATCCGGTAAATGGTACACCAATGATAACATTGATCAGATGTTGATGGAACGCCATTTGAACAAAAAAGCCAGACGAAGTACGCATAAGAGCCACATGAAAGGACCAAGGAAGAGAACACCAGAGGATGATGAGCGGTTTGCACAGTCCTTTGAGAAAATGGTTTTGATGGCACAGGAAAGAATAAAGATTGTATAATAAAAGAATTCTACCTGATTTGCAGCAAAGAGGCGTTTTTGTCAGAGTAGACGGCAAGCGTTTTGGAAAATGGGTGATTAACGGAGGAGACGACTGATTAATGAAACCAACAATCAAAAAAGCATCCGTGCATATATCAATTAAAATATGTATAATTTTACAAAATTAATGAATAACACTTGCATAATTC
>NZ_JBBMEK010000448.1:0-1280 GCF_040096555.1 Coprococcus intestinihominis
GCATGCCTCTATTGTATCATGCTTATGTGTATTTGGAATTTCTCATTTTGGCTTGTACTATTTATATTCTAGCACCACACCTTATGCTGGAGAGATAAAGTACCAGCAGGATAAAGCATTAGCGGCTACATTACAGGCGAATTTGATTGACCGAGATCAAGAAACCGTTGATCAATTAAAAAAGATGGGAAAATATCCAGCGAAACATGACCTGGAGCATTTTATAGATGGATTATTAGAACAGAAGCATATAACAAATGACAAAGATGCTGAAATGATCACTCGATTTGAAATGCAACAACATACCCCAGACATCTTGATTACTAACTATTCTATGCTTGAATATATGTTAATGCGTCAGGAAGAACAAAGCATATGGAAAGATACATCTGAATGGTTAAAAGCAGATGATGAGAACAAGTTGTTGTTTATCATAGATGAGGCACATATGTACAGAGGTGCTTCAGGCGGAGAAGTAGCATTATTAATTCGCCGTTTTATCAATAAACTGGGTGTTGATAGAAAGAAGATTCAATTTATTTTAACTAGTGCAAGTATTCCTAAGAACGAGGAGAACAAAGTAAAGCAATTCATCGCGGATTTAACAGCTATGGATGATAATGATAGTTCAAATATTGCTATTATAAGAGGAAGCCAGGAGATAATTGACAATCATTCTTCCATTAAGTTAGATGCTGAATTACTAGCTCAGTTTGATATTGATTTATTACACGGCAAATCAAGAATGACGGGGATAAGACAGTTTGGTAAACTGGCTAAATTAGATGTCGATTCATGTGATTTTTCAGATGAAAAGCAAGTTGAAAACTGGTTATATAAGGAATTAGTAAAAATCAAACCACTCCTGTCAATTATGAAAAACTGTCGTGGAAACGCAATAGCTTTTGACGAGCTGGCTAAGAAAGTATTTCCTGATGCAAATTCTACAGTGGCAAAAAAAGCAACAAGTGTACTACTATCTGTTGCGCCGTTGGCGAAAAACAAAGAGGGACAAGTGTTGTTTCCATCACGTTTGCACATGATGTTCAGAGGGATTAGAGGCATTTATGCTTGCTCTAATCCTAATTGTCATGCAAAAAAACACGTTACAAATTTACCACTTGGGAAAATATATATTGGTAATCATCCAGATATTTGTGAGTGTGGCGGAAAAGTATATGAGTTGTTGAATGATAGAACATGTGGAGCTCTTTTTTTAAGAGGATATATGGACTTAGATTATCCGGAAGATAGATTTATTTGGAATAAAAAGGGTGCAA
>NZ_JBBMEK010000449.1:0-1268 GCF_040096555.1 Coprococcus intestinihominis
TTTTTGAAATTTTATTTGGCGGATACGCCACACCGACGAAATGCGTAGCATTTTGGAGGTTGGCTCTGAACAGTTACATATTATTATTTATTATAGTTCATTACCGAAACTGATACCCATATCTCTTGCTTCGCGGATAATATCCGACTTCGGATCAACGGTCTTAAGTCTTCCGGCCACTTCCTTCAATGGTACCGGAACGATCTCATTATTCTTAAATGCTGCCATACAGCCATACTTACCCTCAAGGATCATTCGACCTGCCGCTGCTCCCAACCGAGTGGCTACCACACGGTCATAGGCATCCGGACTGCCGCCGCGCTGCGTATGACCCGGCACAACAATTCGTACTTCCTGCCCCAGGGCATCCTGAATCTTCTTGCCAAGTTCATAGGAAACCGACGGGAACGGGCTGTTCGCCTTCTTCTTCTGGTATTCCTTCTTGGACAGCTGTGCATCTTCCTGGGAAATCGCGCCCTCTGCAACCGCAAGAATACTGAACCTCTTGCCAGCCTTGTTACGCTGTTTCACCGCCATCAGTACCGAATCAAAATTGTACGGCATCTCCGGCAAAAGGATAATATCCGCACCGCCCGCAATACCTGCATGCAATGTCAGCCAGCCAACCTTATGCCCCATCAGCTCTACAATAAATACACGGCCATGGGATGCCGCTGTTGTATGAATACAATCAATGGCATTCGTTGCAATATCCACTGCACTCTGAAAACCGAATGTCATATCCGTTCCGTAAATATCATTGTCAATAGTCTTTGGCAGAGAAACAATATTCAAACCTTCTTCGCTGAGCAGATTCGCTGTCTTCTGAGTCCCATTGCCGCCAAGGATCACAAGGCAGTCAAGCTTCAGATTGCGATAAGTTGCCTTCATCGCCTCAACCTTGTTAAAGCCATTCTCACCTGGCACCCGCATCAGCTTAAACGGCTGTCTGGAAGAACCCAGAATCGTTCCGCCCTTTGTCAAGATACCGGAAAAATCATTCGGCTTCATCAAAATATAGTCATTATACATCAGACCTCTGTAGCCCTCTTCAAAACCAAAAATCTGTGTATCAGGATCCGCGTTATACAGTGTCTTCGCAACACCACGCATTGTTGCATTCAAAGCCTGACAGTCGCCGCCACTTGTCAGCATACCTACTCTCATCATTCACGCCATCTCCTTTGTTTAGAATATGTCCTCTTCTCTTGTTATACTATATAGTAAAATAAGCAGAAATTCAACCAGAAAATCAGCTTTTGCCTGGA
>NZ_JBBMEK010000450.1:0-1255 GCF_040096555.1 Coprococcus intestinihominis
ATTCGATACAGCCTTTTTCTGTCCACAATTTTCTCTATAACTATAACTGAGATTTCTAATTTCTGCTATTTTCATATCTCCTATGCCCTTTACGCCATCAATGCCCAATGTGTCTCAGAATACCAGACTTTGTTCTTCCAACCTTTCATCTGCGGTGTTTCCTGATATTGCGGAAGAATGCCATTCATGGTCGGAATCGCACGAATCAATTCTCTGGTATATGGATGCTGTGGATTTTTCAACAATTCTGTCTTTTTGCCCCATTCTACCAGGTGGCCATGATGCATCACGCCGACTTTATCCGCCATATATGCGACAACTCCCATATTATGCGTCACCATCAGCATTGTCATATGCAATTTTTGACGCATATCCAATATCACATCCAATGTTTGCTTCTGTACAACCACATCTAAGGCACTCGTAGGCTCATCAGCCAGCAAAAACGCCGGTTCATTAACAACAGCCAACGCAATAGCCACCCGCTGCGCCATGCCGCCGCTTAATTCAAAAGGATATTTTGAAAGAATGGTTTCCGGCTCCCTGAATCCAAGCATTCCAAGTAGGCTTTTTGCTGTCTGCTCTGCCTCCCGCACATTGACTTTCCTATGTACATTCATAGCCTCGTAAAACTGACGATGAATGGTCTGAGTGGGATCAAAAGAACTCTCCGGCTGCTGAAAAACCATAGCAATACGGGAGCCTCTCAGCTCCCGGTATTGTTTTTTGTTCAGTTGACACAAATTAACCCCCTGAAAAACAATATTTCCTTTAGTAATATGTCCTTCTTCACCCAAAAGGCCCATGATACTGCGCACCAGAGTACTTTTCCCACTGCCGCTCTCTCCCACAATCATCACAATTTCTTCCTGAGCAACCTGAAGATCGACATCATGCAGTATTTCTTTTTCTCCGTAATTCACATAAAGCTGTTCAACTGAAAGCATATGTTTTACTCCGCAATATCCAATGTATTCGTAATCAGATAATACTCAGATGGATTCACATCCACACCCGTTACTTTATTGTTATAAACAATAAGCAGCTGCTGGCTGGCAATAAAAGCATCCGGGCAATCATCTACAACCTTCTGAGTCAGATCTTTGACGATTGCATCTCTTTCAGATGTATCAAAGGTAGTTTCCAGTTTCTGTGCATCTGCATCTACATCTGAATTACTGTAATGGCCATAATTATCAGTACCATCTGATACAAACAACATATTGATCAGATACTGAGCATTACCTGTTGGTGC
>NZ_JBBMEK010000451.1:0-1223 GCF_040096555.1 Coprococcus intestinihominis
ATATAACGGCTTTGCACCCATGCAAGCCAGGTCATTCACCGTACCGCAGATGGATAATTTGCCGATATTGCCGCCAGGGAAAAAGGCCGGCGATACAATAAAACCATCTGTTGACATGGCAATCTTTCCTTTTGGAGCCGGAAGAACAGCAGCGTCATCCGCTGTCAGATCCGGATTTGAAAAATGTGCTTTAAATACTTCATCAATCAGTTCAGATGTCTGCTTGCCGCCGGCACCGTGAGCCATTGTAACTGTTTTATTATTCATCAGAAACGTCTCCTTTTGCATGATTCTCATATGTATGTCATAGAATTTTGTAACTGTTCAGAGCCAAGCAAAATTTCAAAAAACAGGTATAAAATGCTTGCATTTTTAAGACTGTTTTTGAAATTTTATTTGGCGGATACGCCACACCGACGAAATGCGTAACATTTTGGAGGTTGGCTCTGAACAGTTATAATATTTTTTATTTTAGCTGTACTGATAGTAAGCAGAACAGGCCCCTTCATTGGATACCATACAAGCACCAATCGGATGCTGCGGCGTACAGCCTTTGCCAAATACCTTGCAGTCCGACGGCTTGCATTTACCCTGAAGAACATCCCCGCATCGACAGGCCGGATTGCTTCGTCCTTTCATCTCAGGCACATGGAACTTCTTTCTCGCATCGTAGGCTTCCCATTCTTTTTTCAGACGCAGGCCTGAATTCGGAATAATGCCCAGTCCGCGCCATTCTGTATCACAGTTCTCCATCATATCTGCCACCAGCTTCTGTGCCTCTCGGCTGCCTTCCCGTGTCACCACTCTCGGATAAGCATTGACGAAAAACGGTTTGCCCTCCTGGAATTTAACCAAAGCCACCGCCAATGCTGTCAGTAATTCTTTGGCTGTAAAACCTGCCACAACACCGCTGACGCCTTCATCCACCAGTGATTCACACAATTCCGTACCCGTAATGGCATTGACATGTCCCGGATAAAGAAAAACATCCGCGCTGCCTTTCAGTGCTGCATAAGCACCCGGCATCGTCTTATTGGCCACCAACAGCGCGAAGTTCGTCAATCCATCCTCCGATGCCTTTCTTACAGCCAGACAGCTGGCCGGTGTCGTTGTCTCAAAACCAACAGCCAGAAAAACAACCTGCTCTTCCGGATGATCCTTAGCGTACTGCTCTGCATCCACCGGGGAATACACAATTCGTACTTTTGCGCCCTTTTCTCTCG
>NZ_JBBMEK010000452.1:0-1217 GCF_040096555.1 Coprococcus intestinihominis
GGCGGAGACAAGGACAATGCGATTCCTGTAGATAGTAAGGCTGAGATCGTGGTATCTGATGAAGACATCGATGAGATCCAGTCTCTGGCAGCTGCTTTTCAGGAGAAAGTGCGCAGTGAGTTCCATGTGTGTGATCCGGTGATTGCCATTGATGCGGATGTACGTGCGGAGGGAGGCTATGAAGTCTTCTCTATGGCATTGACTGAGAAGGTAATTTTTATGCTGATGCAGGTGCCAAACGGCATCCAGACGATGAGCGCAGATTTGCCGGGCCTTGTTGAAAGTTCATTAAATCTCGGAGTTCTTGAGACGACGGAAGAGGGAGTTGCCATGACATGGGCCATCAGAAGCTCTGTGAAGTCCCTGAAAGAACTGATGAAAGATAAGCTGAGATATATGACAGAATTTCTGGGCGGCGAAATGACTTTCCGTGGCGAATATCCGGAATGGCCATTTAACCCTGATTCCAAAATCTGTGCACTCTGCAAGAAGATTTATGAGGAACAGACAGGCGAAGAGGCATCTATTGAGATGATCCATGCCGGACTTGAATGTGGTTTGCTGTCCGAGAAGATGCCTTGGCTTGATATGGTCAGCATGGGCCCTGAAATGCACGATATTCATACATCGAGAGAACGCCTGGGTATTGCTTCTGTTGAGAGGACATACAACCTGGTGCTGACTGTTCTCAAAGAATTCAAGAATTACTGCAATTAAGAGGCAATGACAAGAATGGTACATGCGATTATATTTGATATGGATGGGGTGCTCATTGACAGTCAGCCGATGCATTATCTAGGGGATCAGCAAACGCTGGCTGCTCATGGGGTGGATGTGCCGGTGGAAGCGATGACAGCCTATGCAGGCACAACGAACCAGCTGAGATTTGAGTTGTTTAAAGAGCGATATCACCTCAGTGAGACAATCGACAGTCTGATCGCAGAGCGTGAGGCGATCATGATCCGCCTTGTCCGGGAAAGCGATGCCGGACCTACTGCTGGCTCAGTGGAATTGCTGAAGAGCATCAAGGCCGCCGGTTTAAAGACAGCAGTGGCATCCTCTTCCTCCTATCCGTTTATTCATGCAGTTTTGGAAAAGCTTGGCATTGTCGCTTATTTTGATCTGATTTTTTCGGGTGAAGAAGTGAAAAACGGTAAGCCGGCACCGGACGTTTTTCTTGAGACATGTGAAAAACTTAAGGAGACGCCGGGGACCTG
>NZ_JBBMEK010000453.1:0-1209 GCF_040096555.1 Coprococcus intestinihominis
TATTGATGGCTGCCATTGTGCCATAAAATCCACCTCCATTATATCATAAGCATGCGCATATACAAATCAAAAAAATCTCCATTATGTCATGCGCATCGTGTAAAAATAGCATAACATAACAAAAACAAAAATGCATTTATCAAAAATCGCATTTTACGACATGAGAAGATAAAATTCGACAATGTATAAGATGGGCAGGATAAATCATAGACATAATCAATTTTTTTTGTCTGAAATCTTGTCTGCTGCAAATAATATATGCTATACTAGAGCAAAGTGAGTTGTGAAACAGGGCGACAAGTCCTGTTTTTTTAGGCCAACAAGGAGGTACAATATGAGTAAAACAAAAGTCTGGATCATTGGTGCCAAAGGAAGACTTGGCAGTACCATTAGTGATGCCCTTGACCGTATGGCATACAATGTACTGACATCGGATATGGATGTGGATATTACCGACATGGATAGTGTGACGGCATTTATGGACATGAGCCATCCGGCGGTCGTCATTAATTGCGCAGGTTATAATACCCATAACTGGCTGGAAGAGGATATGGTGAAGGCGTTCAGAGTCAATGCTATTGGTGCGAGAAATGTTGCTTCTGCATCCCGTAAAGTGGGCGCAAAACTCATTCACATGTCAACAGATGACGTATTTGACGGACGGGGGAATGAACCACTGAATGAATTTGATACAGCAACTCCGGATACAATTTTTGGTAAATCCAAGCTGGCGGGAGAAAATTTTGTGCGTGAATTGAACCCGAAGCATCTGATTGTTCGTAGTTCATGGGTTTATGCCAAAGAGGGCAGCTGCTTTGTAAATTCTGTGATTCGTCAGGCAAAAGAAGGCGGTGTCATTCAGGTGGCAGCAGAACAGTACAGCAGTCCGACAAGTGCCAAAGTGCTTGCTGATTTTGTTATGAAGATGATTGATGCCAATGAATATGGTATTTATCATGCTTCCTGTGAGGGGTGCTGCAGCCGCGTAGAAGCAGCAGAAGAGATCCTTCGATGCATGGGGCAGGATCCGACAGGCAGAATTGAGGAAATATCTGCCGAAGCAGGCAAGAACAGCCCGAGAAGGACAGATCTTCAGAATCTGATGATGAAGGTAACCGGAATTTACCAGATGCCTGAATGGAAAGATGCGATGCGGGATTATATTCAGGAATTGAGGGGGTAGGAAAATGGCAAAAGAAAAAAGCAAAA
>NZ_JBBMEK010000454.1:0-1206 GCF_040096555.1 Coprococcus intestinihominis
GGTTCACTTCATTGCCCAGATAACGGGCCGGTTTCTCGATTTTTAATAAAATATCATCACTTAACGCTAACTTCTTCATGCTTTTTATCCTTTTTTACTTTTTACAAATACAGTTGTTCTTAAAATTCTCCAGAGCATTTACTCCGAAGAAGCGACAACCTGAATCCATATTACTACATGAGCGTGGCATTGTCAAAACTTCTTTACTGTCCAAACCATTTTAAATGAACCATTTTGTCCAAACCATTTATCGAAGCTGGCCTTAGGTATTCGACAGCTATTTCTAATGCATCTTGGGCAATTACCCGATCAGTTAGCCGAACAGTAACTTTGTCATGTATCACTTCTGAAAAATAGGTGCGCCGTAAGACATACTGCAAAAAAACAAAAAGCAGCTGCACAATGACAACTGCTTTTTGTTTTAAAGGGAGAAAAAATATAGTAACAAATATAGATTAATTACGTATATTAATAGTTTGTACACTAATTATATGTCTAACGAAGCATTTTGTCAATCATGCATTTTATCCAAACTTAGCATACTAATTATGTGCATTTTCGCCAATATGTCGACTATTCAGTTGATTCACCACCGGTGTCACAATGGTTGTCTCAATTTTCTCCTTTAATTGCTCCACATCTGTCTGTCTTTGAATTTCAGCCATCGCTGACGCATACACACGGTTTCCGCTTAACACATCTGTCTGCTTCAAAAACATCGTCACTGACAAAATCAGCAGCACAATGATCATCCGCGTTGAAAAACTGCTGCTTTTTTCAGTACTGTCCCGGACAATAGAATGTTTCTGTTTCTTATCCAACTGTCTGAGTCGTCTGTAATTACTTTTCTGTGCTGCTTCCATTTCAAAGTAATTGTCCATATAAAAAGCTCCGTCTTTTTGTATCATGATACGCAGACGGAGCCTTCTTTATACCTGTATTCAACTTTTCAATATTTTACAAACATCCTGCAGCTGCCATTAATGAACTATATCGTTCTTCTCAGACAAATGGATCAGAAAATCTGCATCAATTGTTCTGAAATCATCAATCACTGCATTCGCCTTTGACAGATCCTGTTCACCGGATGTAGGGTTCTGATAGCCCAGGCAGGTCATTCCGGCCCGTACTGCTGCCAACACACCATTGGCTGAATCTTCAATCACAACGCAGGTCCCCGGCGTCTCCTTCAGTTTTTCACATGTC
>NZ_JBBMEK010000455.1:0-1191 GCF_040096555.1 Coprococcus intestinihominis
CTCAATCGCAGTTGTTGTTTCTCCGAAGGTCGATGCCCAGGAATCAAAATGGGTCAGGTTCTTTTGCTGGAGCGTACTGTACTGGAGATAGCGCATGACCGTATAAAGCTCGGTCATCGAGTTACTTACTGGAGTACCGGTTGCAAAGATCACACCACGCCCGCCGGTCAGCTCATCCATATAGCGGCACTTCATAAACATATCCGAAGATTTCTGGGCTTCGGAGGTGGACAGACCTGCCACATTTCGCATTTTTGTGTAGAGGAACAAATTCTTGAACGCATGGCTTTCGTCCACAAACAGCCGGTCTACACCCAACTGCTCAAAGGTAATGACATCATCTTTCTTGTCAGCGGCAAGGAGCTTGTCCAGTCTGGCTTCCAATGATTTTCGTGTTTTCTCCATCTGCTTGATCGTGAAGTTTTCGCCACGCTGCCATTTCAGCTCCGCAATCGCACCCTCGATCTCATCAATCTGCTCCCGCAGCTGCCGTTCCTGTCGTTCGGCAGAAAGCGGGATTTTTTCAAACTGGCTGTGACCGATGATGACTGCATCATAGTCACCCGTTGCGATACGAGCGCAGAACTTCTTACGGTTTGCTGTTTCAAAATCCTTCTTGGTGGCAACAAGGAGCTTGGCACTCGGATAGAGGTGCAGGAACTCGTTTGCCCACTGTAAGGTCAAGTGATTCGGCACAACGAACAGGGATTTCTGGCTCAATCCAAGCCGTTTACTCTCCATAGCCGATGCAGCCATCTCGAAGGTCTTGCCCGCACCAACTTCGTGTGCAAGCAGCGTATTTCCACCATATAGCACATGAGCGATAGCATTTCTCTGGTGTTCACGGAGGGTAATATCCGGGTTCATGCCGCCGAAACGGATATGAGAGCCATCATACTCACGAGGTCTGGTGGAGTTAAAAAGTTCGTTGTACTTGGTGGAAAGGGTTTCTCGTCTGTGCGGATCTCTCCAAATCCAATCTCGGAACGCATCCTTGATTGCATGCTGTTTCTGCTGTGCCAGGGTAGTTTCTTTTTTATTGAGGACACGCTTCTGCTTACCATCTGCATCTTCAATCGTATCATAGATACGAATATCCTTCAGATTCAGCGTTTCCTCCAGAATCCGATATGCGTTGGCTCGCTCTGTACCGTAGGTGACATACGCCGCCACATCGTTGTAGTTGGGAGA
>NZ_JBBMEK010000456.1:0-1181 GCF_040096555.1 Coprococcus intestinihominis
CCTCAACTTCAATATAATCATCCGCCAGCAAGTAGATTACAACCTGTTTCTGAGTCTTTGCTGTCTCATCTCCTGTTGTTGATTCTGCTTTCATTGTCTCATCTCCTGTTTTCATTGTCTCATCCTCTGTTTTCGACTCTGCTTTTCAACATTTCTCCGATACCGGTTTCTTTGCTCTACCCCTTTAATGGATTCCACATCCGATAGTATCTCAAAAACAAACAGCACTATGCATCAGCAAATATACATCTTCATTTTTCTGAGTATCCGCTTCTCCAGCCTGGATACCTGTACCTGAGATACCCCCATCCTTTTTGCAATCTGTGACTGCGTCTGATCATAATAAAATCTGAGAACAATAATTTCTCTCTCCCTCTGATCCAGTGCAGACAATGAATCCGCCAGCATCATCCGATCCAGGGCCGCATCTCCCTCTCCGCTTCGGGCAGACAGTTTGTCCATCAATCGGATACTACTGCCGTCACCGTCATAGATTGTCTGCTGCAGCGACGCCACCTCCTGCCCTGAATTGACCGCCAGCAATACATCTTCCATAGACATACCAACATCCTTCACGATTTCGCTGAGGGTCGGTTCCCTTCCCAGCTTTTCCAGCAACTGTTCTCTACTACGATTTACTGCCGCCCGATTATCTTTAATCGACCGACTGACCTTAATGGCACCATTATCCCTCATAAAACGACGAATTTCGCCGGCAATCATCGGTACAGCATAAGTCGAAAAACGCACATCATAACTCAGGTCAAAATAGTCAATGGCCTTCAGAAGCCCGATCATCCCTATCTGAAATAAATCTTCTTTCTCCACTCCTCTGGCCGTATATCGGCTGACAATATGTTTTACAAGCCCGATGTTCTCCTGTACCAGATAATTTCTGGCCTCCTTGTCCCCTGCCTGTGCCCTTTGAAGCTGCTCACGGACATCTGTCACCTGACGGACCTCTTTTTGCTGCGAAGAACTGCAGGCCTTTCAATCTTCTTCCTCATTTTCACCTTTGTCCCCTGTCCCGATGTCGAGGTCACTTCCAGCTCATCCATAAACGCCTCCATAAATGTAAAGCCCATGCCGGCATGATTTGTTTCCGGACGCGATGTGTATAAAGGCTCCATAGCCAGTTCCACATCATCCATCCCGATTCCCTCGTCCTCAATTTCAACTTC
>NZ_JBBMEK010000457.1:0-1169 GCF_040096555.1 Coprococcus intestinihominis
AATGGCTGATTTTAAAAAGGAAATAGAAAGACGCCGTACATTTGCAATTATTTCCCATCCTGATGCCGGTAAGACGACATTGACAGAGAAGTTTTTGCTCTATGGCGGTGCCATCAATCTGGCCGGCTCCGTAAAGGGAAAGAAAACAGCAAAGCATGCTGTCTCCGACTGGATGGAAATTGAGAAGGAAAGAGGTATTTCGGTTACTTCTTCCGTTATGCAGTTTAACTATAAAGATTATTGTATCAATATTCTGGATACACCGGGACATCAGGATTTCTCTGAAGATACCTACCGTACACTGATGGCGGCAGATTCTGCCGTCATGGTTATCGACGCATCCAAGGGTGTTGAGGCTCAGACTATCAAGCTTTTCAAGGTTTGTGTGCTGCGCCATATTCCGATTTTTACATTTATCAACAAGCTGGACCGTGAAGCCCAGGACCCATTTGACCTGATGGAAGATATCGAATCCGTCCTCGGCATCCATACATGCCCGATCAACTGGCCTATCGGCAGCGGTAAGGAGTTTAAGGGTGTCTATGACCGTCAGACACGCCATATCCACGCCTTCACAGAGAATAATAACGGTATGAAGGCCGCATCTGACAAGGATCTGACCATGGACTCTCCTGAACTTGAGCAGGAACTTGGATCCGAACTTTATGAAAGACTTGTAGATGATATTGAACTTTTAGATGGTGCCAGCGATGAACTGGATATGGATCTTGTCTCCAAAGGTCAGCTCTCACCTGTTTTCTTTGGTTCTGCCCTGAATAACTTCGGTATTGAGCTTTTCCTGAATTACTTCCTGGAAATGACAAGCTCTCCGTTGCCGAGAATGTCTGACTCCGGTCTCATCGATACCTTCAGTCCGGACTTTTCAGCTTTTGTATTCAAGATCCAGGCCAATATGAACAAGGCACACCGCGACCGAATCGCTTTCATGCGTATCTGTTCCGGCAAGTTTGATGCTGACAAAGAAGTTTATCACGTACAGGGTAAGAAGAAGCTCCGTCTTTCCCAGCCGCAGCAGCTGATGGCTCAGGAACGTAAGGTTATCAGCGAAGCCTATGCCGGGGATATTATCGGTGTCTTTGACCCGGGTATTTTCTCCATCGGAGATACCGTCTGCGCACCCGGCAAGAAATTCGCCTTTGAAGGTATTC
>NZ_JBBMEK010000458.1:0-1168 GCF_040096555.1 Coprococcus intestinihominis
GATAAAAAGATGAGTTATTGACATATGCCGATAACTGTGATATAAATGACATATGCCATTTATATCGAACAGTTGATGAACATGAAATGGCAATAGGGATTGCACGCATCCGTATTGCCGTTGATTTAAGAAAGAGGATGAAGAGATGCCGAGACCAAGAAAGTGCAGAAAAGTATGCTGCCTTCCGAAGGTATCCGAATTTATGCCTTCCGGAGGAGCGTCAGATGAGGCATGCGTTGTGATGACGGTGGATGAATATGAGACGATCCGTCTCATAGATAAAGAGAATTTTTCACAGGAAGAGTGCGGAAAATATATGCATATTGCCAGAACAACGGTGCAGCAGATTTATGACAGTGCCAGAAAGAAGCTGGCGGAAGTTGTCGTAGACGGCAAGATGCTCAGGATTGAAGGCGGAGACTATCGATTATGTGATGGCGCAGAAACAACTTGCGGGTGCGGCGGATGTCCGAAACATCGATGCCGAGCTCAGGTATTGAATAAGGATAAGGGGGATCATTAAAATGAAGATTGCAGTAACATACGATAATGGAGAGATTTTTCAGCATTTTGGTCATACAGAACAGTTTAAGCTGTATGATATAGAGAATGGAAAGGTTGTTGCTTCAGAAGTTGTAGGAACAAACGGCAGCGGCCATGGTGCTTTGGCAGGATTCCTGGCAGAACATCAGGTACAGGTACTGATCTGCGGCGGTATCGGAGGCGGAGCTCAGAATGCCCTGGCTCAGGCAGGTATCAAGTTGTTTGGCGGATGCAGCGGTAATGCAGATCAGGCCGTTGAAGCACTTCTGGAAGGTCAGTTGAATTATGATGCAGATGTGAAATGCAGCCATCATGATCATGAACATGGTGAGAGTGGTCACCAGTGCGGCAATCACGGATGCGGCAGTCATTCATGCCATTAATTGTATTCAGCCATTATCGAGCCATTATTCAGTGGTTAGAAGTAAGATAACAATTACAGAATAAAACATGTCTAAAAAGCGTACACATCAATAAATGTGTACGCTTTTTAGACGTATAGGTTAAAAACGCATAAATACAGGAAACAAATTCTGTTTAAATTGGATAGTTTAACAATAAATGTACAAAAAATAGACATAATCGGCAAAAAAACGTTATTTTACAGTTATAGATGTATTTTGGT
>NZ_JBBMEK010000459.1:0-1157 GCF_040096555.1 Coprococcus intestinihominis
GGTCAGTGTGTGATCAACTGTCCGTTCGGTGCTTTATCAGACCGTTCATTTATGGTGGACGTAATCAAACTGATCAGCAGCGGCGCACCGGTTTACGCCATGGTGGCACCGGCTATTGAAGGGCAGTTCGGTCCTGATGTCAGTGTCGGTATGATCCGTGAGGCTGTCATGAAGCTTGGCTTCAGAGACATGTATGAAGTATCTCTGGGCGCAGATTTTGTATCAAAGAATGAAGGACAGGAGCTTCTGGAGCACTATGAAGCCGGCGAGAAAATGACAACATCCTGTTGTCCGGCTTTCGTTTCTCTGATCAAGAAGCATTATCCGCAGGTGCTCAAGTATATGTCTACAACTGTTTCACCGATGACAGCTACAGGACGTCTGATCAAAGCCATGCATCCGGATGCTGTATGCGTTTTCATCGGACCATGTATTGCCAAGAAATCCGAAGTCATTGATTCCATTACTTTCGGTGGTGCGGATTATGCCATGACTTATGAAGAACTGGCCAGCATGTTTGAGGCGAAAAATATTGATCCTGAGGAATGTACAGAGACTCTACAGCAGGGAAGTAAGTTCGGCAAGCAGTATTCTGTATCTGGCGGTGTAACAGCAGCCGTCCTTGAAACATTCAAGGAAGCCAACAAAGAAGTTGATCTGAAGGTAAAGACCTGCAGCGGTGCACTGGAATGCAAGAAAGCACTGATGCTTCTGAAAGTCGGCAAGCTTCCGGAAGACTTTATTGAAGGTATGGCATGTGTCGGCGGCTGTGTTAACGGTCCGGCAATGCTTGGTAAATCCAGAACATTCCTCAAGGACAGAAATGGTCAGATCGCCAAGGCGGATGATCGAGGTGTTCTTGAAAATGTTGCACAGTACGATGAATACGGCATTAATATGACGAGAAATCATCAATAAATATGAATAAAATGCGTCCTTATGTTTCGATAAGGTGATAAAAAAGAAGACTATTTATAAATAAGTAGCGTGCAGTTATAGGATATCTGTTATAAGATTCCGAATGAGAAATTCAACACAAGTGTGTCTGAATATTCTCATTCGGAATCTTATTTTTTTTGATGGTTTTGACTGCACGCTGTGATGGGCAGAAGTGTAAAAGAATGAATCCTGTGTTTGGATATGTTTTTTCAAGAAAA
>NZ_JBBMEK010000460.1:0-1149 GCF_040096555.1 Coprococcus intestinihominis
CTCCCCGAAGCTCAGACTTATCTTCCTGGTGGCAGAATATAGGTGAAGGACATGGATGTACGGCGAAGGCCGGATCGTAGGTGTGATTGAGGTATTCAAAAGAGGCTTCAGTTTTTGTGAGAGGACTGGAGCTTTTTCTTTGATTAAAACAAAGATTGTTAAAAAATCTGTAAAAAAAGTCGGTGAACCTCCAACTCAGTAAAATCAAGGCCTCCAGGACAAAAACAGCATGAAAAGGTGCTGAAAACAGAAAAAAACAGTCAAAAAGTCGGTGAACCTCCGAGCCAATTTTGACAAAAATAAAAAAGCCAGTAGAATCAAGGCTTTGCGGGAATTTACTATGAAGAGGTTGACCGACTTTTTTGGAGAAAAAGGTTGAAAAACAGGGAAAATGGGGTATAATGAAAACAGAAAACGCAGTAAATACTGTTGTTGAACCGTACCTATGAGTGATTGAAACTTTCGGTTTTGCCGTCAATTTGTCGAAATAGTACAGGTTGAGCCGTACCTATGAGTGATTGAAACCTGAGAATAATTCCATTATACAGTCATTTATCAATGTTGAACCGTACCTATGAGTGATTGAAACTAATTGCCTCATATAAAGCAATTCGGACATCTGGTGTTGAACCGTACCTATGAGAGACAATTTACTTTTGTTTACCTTATTGTTTTTACATGAATACTGTGAATTGTTTTGCTAATTTCCAAAGGAATATATAAGTAAAAGAAAATGCTTCGAATGCCTCAGCTCATAAAGAGTTGGGGCATTTTTGATGTACATTTCCCCATTTTTTTGCTATTTTAAACCGCTGGTTGAATGAAAAATACTTCATTAGCGTTTATAATAATTCTTGTCAGCGGGGGATAGCGATGAAATACAGAGTATCAGAGTAGTTGCTCCATCTGGTCTGCTGGCAATTGACAATTTCATATTTGAATATTTGAATCATGTCTGTAATCAACTCGATGAATAAAGTACGCCAGTGCTTCGAGGTGTGCGGTAATTTCCAAGAGCCGAAATGGTGAGGAGGTCCGGTTGACCGGAGCAGGGATACCTGCTTCGGGAGGTCGTCGGGGTTCAGTGATGAATCCCGGGGAGACGGAAACCGTCAAGGAAAACGCATATCGCAGAGATGTTCGCACTTA
>NZ_JBBMEK010000461.1:0-1146 GCF_040096555.1 Coprococcus intestinihominis
GATACCAAGGCCAGGGCCAGGGAATGGCTGACGGTATACAAGGTACTCAGGAATACCAAGTTCCAGACCTGCTTTGCGGACTTCATCCTTAAAAAGCATTCTTAATGGTTCAATGATCTCCTTGAAATCGACAACATCTGGAAGACCTCCCACATTGTGGTGGGACTTGATAACAGCAGACTTACCGAGACCACTTTCGATCACGTCCGGATAGATTGTGCCCTGTACAAGGAAATCAACGGAACCGATCTTCTTCGCTTCTTCTTCGAAGACACGGATAAATTCTTCACCAATAATCTTACGTTTCGCTTCCGGTTCTGTAACACCCTTCAGTTTGTCATAATATCTCTGCTGTGCATTGACACGGATAAAGTTCAGTTCATAAGGGCCATCAGGGCCGAAAACAGCTTCAACTTCATCGCCTTCGTTCTTGCGCAGAAGACCATGGTCAACAAACACACATGTCAGCTGTTTGCCGATCGCTTTGGACAGAAGGACTGCTGCAACGGAGGAATCAACACCGCCGGATAATGCGCAGAGAACCTTACCATCGCCGATTTTCTCACGGAGAGACTTGATGGTTGTCTCAACGAAAGAATCCATCTTCCAGTCACCAACGCATCCACAGACGTCATAGACGAAATTGTGGAGCATTTTCATACCTTCCTTGGTATGCATAACTTCCGGATGGAACTGGGTAGCGTATAACTTCTTCTCAGCACATTCCATAGCTGCAACAGGGCAGACAGGTGTATGGGCTGTAATACGGAAGCCTTCCGGTACGTCCTTAATATAATCGGTATGACTCATCCAGCAGACGGTTGTATCTGCAACGTCGTGGAAGAGGACAGAAGTTGTATCAACTTCAACATCTGTATGGCCGTATTCGCTGACAGGTGCAGTTGCTACTTCACCGCCCAGCGTGTAAGCCATCAGCTGAGAACCATAGCAGATACCCAGGATCGGGATGCCAAGTTCAAAAATAGCTTTTTCATAATGAGGAGAAGTCTCATCATAAACACTGTTCGGACCACCTGTAAAAATAATACCCTTTGGATTTAAGGCTTTAATCTCGTCCAGTGTCTTAGTATATGGAAGGACTTCACAATATACATTACATTCTCTGACTCTTCGTGCAATTAACTG
>NZ_JBBMEK010000462.1:0-1144 GCF_040096555.1 Coprococcus intestinihominis
CCGCGGTTACTTTGTCACCATGCAGAAATTCGATCCATACCTGAATATTGACCCTGGTACAATGAATCCATATCAGCACGGAGAAGTTTTCGTCACTGATGATGGTACCGAAACAGACCTGGATCTCGGACATTATGAACGTTTTATCGACTGTTCCCTCAACAGCCGCTCCAACGTAACAAGCGGCAAGGTTTATTGGGATGTCCTTTCCGGCGAACGACGTGGTGATTACGGCGGCAGTACTGTTCAGGTTATTCCTCATATCACCAATGCCATTAAGAGCCGTTTTTATCGGAACCCTGCTTCCCGTGAAACCGAAATCGCTATCATTGAAGTTGGCGGTACTGTCGGAGATATCGAAAGTCAGCCATTTCTGGAATCTATCCGTCAGTTCCAGCATGAAATCGGCCGCGAGAACTGCATGCTGATTCATGTTACCCTGATTCCATATATCAAATCCTCCGGTGAAATGAAAACAAAACCAACACAGAATACTGTCAAGGATCTTCAGGCTCTCGGCCTTCAGCCGGATGTCATTGTCTGCCGTTCCGAACTGCCTCTGGATGACGGCATCAAAGACAAGATTTCTCTTTTCTGCAACGTGGATGTTCACAATGTTATCGAGAATCTGGATGTGGATGTACTTTATGAAGCACCTCTGGCTCTCGAGAAAGAGAAACTGGCACAGGTTGTCTGCAAACGTCTCGGTATTGACTGTCCTGAACCGGATCTTGATGACTGGAAAGCAATGATCCATGCATGGAAGAACCCTACAAGAAAAGTACGCATCGCCCTGGTCGGCAAATATGTCCAGCTGCATGATGCCTACATCAGTGTTGTTGAATCCCTGAAGCATGCTGCATGTGCCAACGGAGCAGAAGTAGAGATCCAGTGGGTAGATTCCGAGCTGGTAAGTTCATTCAATGTTGCCGATATTCTCAAAGATGCCGATGGTATTCTCGTTCCCGGCGGTTTTGGTGACAGAGGTATCGAAGGCAAGATCACCGCTATTGAATACGCCCGTACACACAATGTACCATTCCTTGGTCTCTGCCTTGGTATGCAGATGGCAATCGTTGAGTTTGCCCGCCATGTACTGGGTTATACAGATGCACACAGTTCCGAGCTGAATCCGAACACAACG
>NZ_JBBMEK010000463.1:0-1143 GCF_040096555.1 Coprococcus intestinihominis
CTTCTGCTTGATAATATAACGGTAAGGGAAAGGATATTTATGCGGCACGGTATGTAAAACTAATCCATCTTTTTTTAATCACGCGTCGTTTATACTGTCGATCCGGCTTTACTGGTGTCAGACTTCGGTTTATCAACTGTTCGATATTGTTAAACAAAGAATCTCTTAGATATCTTCTACAGCAATAGACTGCCATAGTAAAATTTACTCGGTATTCATATTTTTTGTTTCGCTGCTCCAGTACTACATGGCTGGCAATAATCTCACAGAAATTGTACAAAATCAGTTTCCCAAATATTTCCTGGCAAATGTATTCGGGATTTTTACTATGAAGGTTTGACATACCTATCGTATATTTAAGTTTTCGGAAAGATGTTTCTATGCCCCACCGCATTTTGTATAGAGTTTTCAGTTTTTCAGTCGAAAATTCTTTGCGATCCAGATTGGTAATCAGGCATTCATAGTTACCATTCGGCAAAAGAATCCTGACAATACGGAAGGATAGTTCGTAAAAAGGATGTTCTGAATCCAAAAAATCAAAAGGAGACGATTTGGCAAGATATTTATAACCTTTTTCTCTTAAATATTTTTGCTTTCTTGTCATTTTAAGAGTGATGTCTTCATCGAATTCCCCTTTTGATGGCAGGCAAAGGCTACCCGCGATACTTCCATTGCTGGTGACATCTTTTACTCTAATAAGATAGAAGAGACCTTTTTCCTGAATATTTGCAAAAATATTGTAAGTTTCATATCCCCGATCTGCAATAATGATTGTTTTTCTGTTTCTCGGAAGATCTTTTACCATATGAATAAGAGCTGATGATTCATTCTCCTCATATGGTGATTGGATTAATGTATGTACATATCTGAAATCCAGCAGATTATATAAGGCATTAATGTGCAATTGATTAAACCCAAAAGTTCCACGATCTTTCTTTCCAGGAAAATGTGTCTTTTTATCTTTTGGATCACGGAAAATATTTTGGTCTGCTCCATCACAGGCAAGAAGCTCATAACCCTGAAAAGTTTTCTTAGACTTTATTTTTCTATTAAAAGAATGAAACAGATTTTCCATAGTGTCAGGCTTTAGTTTATTTCTCTTTTGAATGTAGCCGGATTTTGAAATAGGAAGCTCAGAATTGA
>NZ_JBBMEK010000464.1:0-1123 GCF_040096555.1 Coprococcus intestinihominis
CTGCTCTGTTGTGAGAATCTGATTTTCATCAAACATTACCACCGTCACACGAGCTCTATCTATAATGTCTTTCAACTGATTTTCACCTCGATATGACTGTTTGCCTTGTGTAAGAAGCAAATGTGCTTCATCAACAAATGCCACATCGATAGGAGCGTTTTCTGAATGATTATTGATAAAAGTCGTGGGTTTACTAACAACCTTCCCATATTTTTCTTTCAACCCAAGCTTCTCTGCTATTTGCTCATATACTATAATCTGTTCATCATGATTAACCAACAACTGACATTTTAATGCTTTATTACTCTCCTCTGCCTGACAATATAATTCATAAAATGTACTGCTAGTTAAAACAGTCTTCCCCGTTCCAGCTTCACCATCAATAAAAATTAGTTGCTTCGTTTCTTCTTTTTCAAGTGCCTCAGAAACTTTTTGAATAATAAGTTCCCTTGCCTTTTCCTGTTCTTTAGTTAGTTTATGAAGTGGTGACGCTTTATATATTGCTGAATCTTTTATTGCACTTTCTGTCGGAAATAAATTCTTATTTTCTTTTCTGAGTCCTCTCCAAATTTTGCCGAATATTTCGTCAAATTCTCCCATTGGATAATAACTTGTCTGCGGATTATCTCTTAAATTATATACACGTTTCACACGCTCTACGCTCATCATATAATGCATTAAGCGATTCTCTATATCGAGCGTTAACGATTTATTGAAATGTTCATGACCTATAATAAAAAGGCTTGCATCTTTTTTCGACAATTTACTCTGCCATCCTGGTTGATTTAAAGCAGCATCATAATGCTGCCGTGTTCTCTTAAAAATATTATTTGTCTCCCCAACATATACCTCAAACGCTCCAGAATCCTGCCAATTATGAATATAAACTGTAGGAAAATTCATTATAATAGCCTGCGTTTTCTCATCCTCTGCAGGCAATGATACTGTTTCAAAAAAATCCAACGCTTCTCGATTATCTCTAATTTGTTTAATAATTGGTTTTGCCACACTACACATTTTCGTTAGCCTCTCTTTGGTTATATATCTTAACTAAGACTTCCCATACCTAAAATGGGCTTCGCACCTTGAAAATTCAATACTTCAGCTAACAAAATAGCGATTT
>NZ_JBBMEK010000465.1:0-1121 GCF_040096555.1 Coprococcus intestinihominis
TAAAAGCAGAATATGAACATTCTCTGAATTATGAAAAAAAACAGCTCATTTGCACAATTTTGATTGTAGGTGGCAATCTTTTTATCATCTGGGCTGTACTTTTTGCCAATAGCGGTATCCTTGTACTTATCCTGCTGATCATCAATATCGTCTATTTTATAAAGCAGAGAGGTTTTTATCGGAATGTAGGTGAAATTATCAGAGAACTGCATCACCTTTCTATGGGAGAGGAAGTGCGCCCGGTCAACATTTCTGAGACATCGCCGCTTTATGAGGCAGGATGCGATCTTGGGAAAGTGAATGAAAGTTTGGATAAGAGTGTCAAGCGGCAGGTTAAGAGTGAACAGATGAAAATTGAGCTGATCACCAATGTATCTCATGACTTAAAGACGCCGTTGACGTCGATTATCGGATATATTGACTTGCTGAAAAAGGAAGATATGTCACCGGAGGCACAGGATTATGTCAATGTTATTTCACAGAAGTCAGAGCATTTAAAAGAAATGATACAGGATCTATTTGAAATATCAAAGGCTACAAGCGGCAATGCGGAGCTTGTTCTGGAGAAACTGGATATGGTGAAGCTTTTGCAGCAGACACTGGGAGATATGGAAGACCGTATCAGCAGCAGCGGGCGTATCATTCGAACGGTGCTCCCTGAAGAACCGCTATATATCAGCGGTGACGGCAAGCGGTTATATCGTGTTTATCAGAATCTGATGGAAAATGCCCTTAAATATTCAATGGAAGGAACTCGCATTTATGTGGAAGGACGTGTAGAGGAACAGAAAGTTATTACAGAAATAAAAAATATTGCTGCCTACGAGATGGATTTTACTGCAGATAAGATTGTTGAACGATTCCAGAGAGGAGATGTCAATAGGACAACGGAAGGACATGGACTGGGCCTGGCAATTGCCAAAAGTTTTTCAGAGGCCTGTGGCGGACATCTTGATATCATTATTGACGGCGATATGTTTAAAGCGGTTATTTCCTATCCATTATATTGGGAAAATTGACAGCTGTCTGACTTGTTCTTGTAAAAGCGCATGTTTTTTGATATAATTGGTATCAGATTTGAAATGATTACAAGATTACACAGGATAATGCTAAGGCAGGGA
>NZ_JBBMEK010000466.1:0-1117 GCF_040096555.1 Coprococcus intestinihominis
AAATAGTCTGTGGGGCATCTGCAGTAGTCAGGTTGTGCATCAGTTCAAATGGCACGCCGGAACGCCGTACCAGTTCCCTGCATACGGCGCTGTCTTTTCCTCCACTGTCCGTCACTACCAAAGGAAGCCCATAATGTTGCAGGGACATCTGGCTGGCAGTGCGGATACGTTCTATTGCTGTTTTTTCTAAATCCAATTTTTTTCAGGAGGGAAGATATCTTTTACATGGCCAAAACTCCGCCTCCTTTCCTAATTTTATCTGCCGCCCCTTTTTGGCGGCTCATATCCATTTGCTGCATACGCTTCTACGGTCATACCGTATGACTCTGCTTCCTGTCGTATCTCTTCCATAACCTGTTCTTTGTATGATTTATCCGGACAGGCAGTTGCAAAATCCCGGATATCCGGCATACAAGGCAGCTCCTTCCCTGTATTTAATGCAATCCTGCTTTCCCGGATATAGGCAAGCATGGCTTCCTGATATGCTTTTCGTGATGCGTCCCCCTGCGTCAGTAAAGGGACTTTCTTTTCTATTTCCTGTTCTTCCAGAACCGCTGTTTCCAGTTTTTCCAGGTTGCAGAAATACTGAAGGGTAGGAAGCATCTCCTCCAGTACCCATCTCATTTGCTGTTGTTCATGTTCCCATTCTTCTGTTGTCCTGGCGGTCTGTTTCATAAGCTGCTGCCCTTCTTCTGTATGGAGATAATAATCTGCAAATGCTTTTACATGATCCAGCAGATTTCCTTCCCCGTCACCAAAATCCTGGCGCCCGGTATAAGACATGACTTCCCCCTCTGAGAGAAAACAGATTTCAAAATGTGTTTTGTAATAACCTGCCATATCTTTCTCTTCCACTGCCTGCCGATCCAGCTTTCCGAACAATTCTACCGCTTGATTTAATGGCATGGCTTCTTCCAATGGAATGTCCGGGTGTTCACTGATCCGCACATACACAAAGGGTTTCAAGTCCACCGGCGGAATAAGTTTTACCTGTTCCAGTGTTGTCTTTAGCTTGTCTGCCTGTTCTTTCAACTCTGATTTCTGCTCAAATATCTTGCTTCCCAGCCACCTGCTGTATTCCTCTTTTCCGTCTTGACATAAGGCTTTCCATATAATA
>NZ_JBBMEK010000467.1:0-1113 GCF_040096555.1 Coprococcus intestinihominis
TCTGTCTTACGCAGAAACAAAATATAAGTTTCCTGCTCATTGATGCGTTCCAGATACTCTGTTTTCTTATCTATGCAATGGTGAAGCGCCTGTCCTTCCTTTAAAATGTCTTCAATACAATGTGGAGCTAAAACAGTAAATATTTCATTGCCGTATTCATATTTTTTGTCTAAACCTGAGAGGATTTCATTGATGTTCGGATATTTGTCAGCAAGTTCTCCCGCTGTTACAGACAGGCGATTTTCTTCAATATATTGAATAATTTCTTTATGGCGCTGATATAATTGGGACGTCCGATACACAATTTCATCATCCGTATCCATCTTAATCCTCTTTGCCATCGAAAGATAATCCCGCCATGTGATAAGCACCTGAGAAATACTGTCTTTTCGCCGCCCTTTTTGGCGAATCAAATAATTTCTTATTTGAACAAAACTCATTTTCGGTTGAATAAACTTTAAATCTTTAGGTTCTATGTTGTTATTCATAAACCAAAAGATTAAATCGTCATCTAAATAATGTGCGGATGTATTTTCCTCCTGAAGCCACACAAGATATTCTAATCCTCCATCCTGTTCTCTTAAGCGTTTTAAAGCGTTTCTGCTGATCCCAAGCCGAGTATGTAACGCACCGTGTTGTTGTGTACAGGATATTTTTTCCGAGTAATTCATGACTTCCTGTGACAACTTATATAAATTTGCTTTAACCAGTTGTTCCAATACAGGTGCCCTTCTTAATGATATAAAATAGTCCCGTGGTCTAAAGACGCTTTTCTGTTTTAAAATCTCAGGAAGACCAGACATTTTCAATTCCTTTTTTGCAAGATCCGGAATGGTCGTGGGATATACTGCTCCAGAACAGTTAGAAATATATCTATAATAATAGTACCAATATCCCCCTCTATTTGCTTCTCCCTGTATCCAACGGGCGCCTCTGTTTTTATAATCATCAAAGTAAAAAGCAGTTTCGTTAAAATCCTTGTCATACAAATACCGATTTTCTTCCGAGCTGAGAACTACCGGATTCCGGTAACTATCTTTTCCCACAGCCATGCAGACGGAAAACTCCCTTATTATAAAGCCAGGATGACAACGCTGGATTAAATACGCAGTT
>NZ_JBBMEK010000468.1:0-1111 GCF_040096555.1 Coprococcus intestinihominis
GTACACCATTATAGACATCAGAGCCTGTGCAATAATTGCCGGGAGTCCGATAGCATAGATTTCTTTTATAATGCCCGCATTCGGCTTCAAGTATTTCACATCATGTTCAAATTCTTTATTCAGCTTCATATGGAAAATAAACAGTAAAACTGCAGAGGCTACCTGACCAATGACAGTTGCGTAAGCGGCACCTTTCACGCCCATTTCAGGACAAGGTCCAATACCATAGATCATAATCGGATCAAGGACAATATTTACAATTGCACCTACCACCTGTCCGATGGTCGAATAAAGGGAGCGCCCTGTTGCCTGTAACAATTTTTCAAATAATGAAAAGAAAACAATACCAAAAGAAATCACACAGCATATCCTCAGATAGCTGACACCCATTTCAAGTACTTCTGTATCTACTGTCTGTGATGATATATAGGCTCTCACACCAAAGAAACCAAACAACAAACAGACCACATAAATAATCACACCAAGAAACAGACTATTCCCTGCTACCTTTGCAGCTTTTTTGCTGTTTCCCTGTCCAAGTGTCCTTGCAAGAAGTGCATTGGTTCCAACACCTGTTCCTATACCTACTGCAACCATCCGCATCTGAACCGGAAATACAAGCGTCAATGCATTTAACGCTGCTTCACTTCCCTCTCTCATATTGCCTACAAATGCACTGTCTACAATGTTATAGACCGCCTGCAATGCCATAGATAAAATCATCGGAATCCCCATTTGGACCATCAGCTTATTCACCGGCATATCCTTCATCTTATTGCTTTCCGCCATTTTGTTTACTCCTCTCTTTTTCTGCACAAAAAAATGCGTAACCTGTCAAATAAGCTGGACTTACGCCGACAGGCTACACACTTTTTCATGACACTATTATTTTTTAACAAAAGAAAACGAGCAGCTGGTAAACTGGATTTACGCTTACTTGCTACTCGTTTGTAATCATTATATTTCCTGTTTTTCAAAAAGTCAAATAAATTTTCAATAGGACCAAATACCTTGTGTTCTTCACAACTCATTTTTAACCTTTCTATTTTTAAAAATATATTTGACATTTCCGGTAAAATATCCCTATTATATAGTTGTTTTTGATTTACAG
>NZ_JBBMEK010000469.1:0-1110 GCF_040096555.1 Coprococcus intestinihominis
ACCTGCCTTAACAACAACATCTGTATACCACTGTGCAAAATCTTCGCTCATGGATGTGATCTCACGAACCTGTTTCTTTTCCTTTGCCATTTTACATTCTCCTGTTTCTACTATAATAAATAAATAGGGGAAGTACGCTCTGCTGCAGCAGAAAGCACTTCCCCTTGTCTATTCTCTCCACTGCCAGCCATCAGCTGAACAGGGACCAAAATTCATTCGGCGGTACCACCCTATTTGAAATCTCCACTCGATTGCCTCGAAAATGTCAGACAGCAGATACTGCATCTGTCCTGATTCATATACTGAAGACTTCCGCTCAATTGTCCATAACGCCGGACGTGCGCTGTACTTTCATACAGAACTCCAAGGCAGGTTCATCTGTACATATGGAGACACCTCACACCGCTGATATCCTCTCTGAGCCACTGACGCAGACTACTGATCCTCTTCACTGTCATTCACATATAAATATGTTTTCACAAAAATCATTTTATGACAGGAGATGGCCTTTGTCAAGATTTTTTGCCTTATAACGACTGTGTAAATGAATTTTCCCTTGCACTTCTCCACAAATAAGTCATCATCGTCCTTGGCTTTTCTTTTCTGCTCATTGCCATTGAAGGATGGCTTGAGGGCAAAGTCGCTGTTTCCGGTCTGCTGGCTGTTGTCAGTATGGCCCGCGTTCTGAAAGCCAAAAGTACAACTTTCGTATCCAAAAGATTATCTGAGAAATTCGGCAAACTCTGGCTGGCAGCTGAAGTCATCCTCTTTGTTCTTGTGGGTGCCGCTGTGGATATCCGTTACACATTGGAAGCCGGCCTTTCTGCCGTTTTGATGATTTTATTATTACAGCGCCACTTGGGGCGCTGGGAATGGATATGACGTATAAAAAATTCTTAGAAAAAGAAAAATAAAATTGCGCAACCATAGTTCATAAAACCCTATAAAATAAGGTGAACTACCCATTGTCTAAAGCCAATGGGCTTCCTGCTTCACAGACCTCGTAACCTACTATCTCCACAGGCGTAAATTCGGGCAGTCCCTGCCCTATATAGTTATTCTTCTTATGCTATTTGTCGTAATCCCTCCGCCAGTATATTTTTTGCAGCG
>NZ_JBBMEK010000470.1:0-1106 GCF_040096555.1 Coprococcus intestinihominis
AACAGCGATGTTGAAATTATTGATGGAAGATAGGGCTGTGTATGAGCGCCTGGAAGAAAAATCCGCAGGAATTGAGCATGCTTTTAAGTCCGCTGTGGAAAAATATCATGTAAAGGCTCAGGTCAACAGAGTCGGCTCACTGATGAGCATTTTCTTTACAGATAAACCGGTGAAGAGCTTTGATGATGTCCGGACATCAAATCTGGCACAGTTTACACAGTATTTTAGAGTGATGAAAGCGCATGGCATGTATATTGCACCGTCTCAGTATGAAGCTTTTTTTGTCAATGATGCTTTGTCAGAAGCGGATTTGCAAAAGACAGAAAGTGCCATTGATGCAGCTTTGTCTCAGCCATTTGATCAATGCTGATTATCAGATAATAAGTGAAATACACGTTAAGTGTGCTTCACTTGTTTGGAGTTCAAAAGAAAGAACAGGTATAATTTATGAAAAGAATATTGTTGATGGTGTTGAAGCTTCTTGGACATGTGCCGGTCTGGTTCTGGCGTATTTGTTCTTTTGCGAAGGATACAGAGGAACAGCGGTACAGCATAGAGGAAAAATATAACTATATCCGGGAAATTGCCATCAAAGCCAACAAAGCAGGAAGAGTGACCATTGTCAGCAGCGGAGAGGAGAATCTGCCGGAAGAAGACGGTTATATTCTCTATCCGAATCATCAGGGAATGTTTGATGTGCTGGCTTTTCTTGAAACGATGAAGCGGCCTTTTTCTCTGGTGTTTAAACAGGAAGTGAAGGATATTATTCTGTTAAAGCAGATCAGAGAGGCACTTCACTATATTCCTATGGATAGAAGTGATATGAAACAGTCCATGAAGGTGATTCTGGAAGCTTCTAACCGGGTGAAAGCAGGAGAGAACTTTTTGATTTTTGCGGAGGGAACGAGGAGCCGGAATGGCAATGAAACCCTTCCTTTTAAGGCGGGCGCCTTTAAGGCGGCCACAAGGGCGAAAGCACCGATTGTTCCGGTGGCACTACTTGACAGTTATGCACCCTTTGACAGAAGTACCACAGAGCCTGTAACTGTGCAGATCCATTATATGAAACCGATGTATTATGAGGAATATGCCGGTATGAAGACAAC
>NZ_JBBMEK010000471.1:0-1093 GCF_040096555.1 Coprococcus intestinihominis
GCTAATTTTGATTAGCTGGATATCATCAGATTATTCATTTTATTAACAGTAGAGCATCCGCCAGAATGGGGAAAGCTCCGTTGTTAATTTTGTCTCTTCCAGAATAGATTCGAACTCCAAGTTCTTTTTTCATTTTTCCTTCAGGGTTCAGCCGCGGCTCCTTCTTAGGAGGCGGTCGCTCTATCCAGCTGAGCTACGGAAACATCTTTGAAATCTATTCAATTATAGGTATAAACTAACTCAATGTCAATCGCCTTTGCCCCAAAGGCGGTCGTTATAACATATTCTTAGGAGGCGGACGCTCTATCCAGCTGAGCTACAGAAACGTATCAAAAACCGGTCATTTTTGCCGGAATTGAACTTATGTTATTCATTTGTGATTTTCACATGGTCTATGTTCGAGCATAGCCTTAGGAGGCGAGTGCTCTATCCAGCTGAGCTACGAAGACATATCCGATTTTTGGCTTAAAATAAGGCTTTCTGGCACTTCTTAAGCTTCCGGATCGGTAGCCGGTTATTCAATTACTTATGCTTTCTGGACGAATTGCTCCATCCAACTTTCCTCGATACATTCGCCTTTGGTGGCAAGCTATATAACACTTACTTTGACAGATTCGAACTATCGAGTTCTTTTTCCTATAGTTCAAAGGCGTCAGGCAAGCCCCTTCCTTAGGAGGCGAATGCTCTATCCAGCTGAGCTATGCCGACATACGATTTTTGGCTTACTTCGCTGACGCTCAGTGACGCGGCAGTCGCCAAAATCCTGCATAAATGCCGGATTTGTGGCTCGTTGCTTACGCGCAAAATCAAGGTTTTTCAGCCTTTTTGATCACCCGGATCGGTGACCGATTTTTTCTATTTTCAGCCGATATTTTTTCGGCGAAAATGCTATTTGCGTCCTCTGCAGCACTTGGCTTTTCTAATCAAAATTCTCAGTACCGAATTGCCATCGACACCTGAGTACTTTTCAATAGTTCTCAGTACAGGTCCCCCCTTAGGAGGCGCTTGTTTTATCTGTTAAACTAAGAGGACATTACCGATTTTTGGCTTAAACACTGGGTTTTTGCCACTTTGGTTCGGTAACCGTTTTATG
>NZ_JBBMEK010000472.1:0-1085 GCF_040096555.1 Coprococcus intestinihominis
TTAATGTAGATATTCCATTGGGAGTGATGACTTGTGTGACAGGTGTATCCGGTTCGGGCAAGAGTTCCATAGTGAATGAAATCCTTTACAAGCGTCTGGCGAGAGATCTGAATCATGCGCGAACCATTCATCCGGGCAAGCATGATGATATTATGGGGATGGAGCAGCTGGACAAGGTGATCAATATTGATCAGTCCCCGATTGGACGTACACCGCGTTCTAATCCGGCAACTTATACCGGCGTGTTTGACTTGATCCGTGATTTATTTGCATCATCTGTAGATGCCAAAGAGCGAGGTTACAAGAAAGGACGTTTCAGTTTTAACGTGAAGGGTGGAAGGTGTGAAGCCTGTGCCGGTGACGGTATTATCAAGATTGAGATGCATTTCCTGGCAGATATTTATGTACCGTGCGAGGTTTGTCATGGCAAGCGTTACAATAGAGAAACACTGGAAGTGAAATACAAAGGCAAGAATATTTATGAAGTGTTGGACATGACGGTTGAAGAAGCTGTGAAGTTCTTTGAAAATGTACCGTCTATTCGAAGAAAACTGGAAACGCTGAATGACGTGGGACTTTCCTATATCAAACTGGGCCAGCCATCCACCACATTATCCGGCGGTGAGGCACAGCGCATCAAACTGGCAACAGAGCTCAGCAAGCGCAGCACAGGACGTACTATTTACATTCTGGATGAGCCGACAACCGGTCTTCATTTTGCCGATGTTCACAAACTGACAGAAATCCTCAGAAGACTGGCTGAAGGCGGCAACACCGTCGTTGTCATTGAGCACAATCTGGATGTCATCAAAACAGCAGATTATATTATAGATGTTGGTCCTGAGGGCGGTGCAAGAGGCGGAACAATCGTTGCCTGCGGTACACCGGAAGAAATCGCTGAGAATCCGAACTCCTATACAGGTATTTACATCAGGAAATTCCTAGAAAGAGATAAGTAAAAATCTTCGATTTTCTAGGAGCAGTCGTGTAGTACTGGGAATTTCTATAAATTTAACAAAAGTTAGCAAGAATTCTCCTTCCTCTACAGGTGGGAGATGAATTGCAGAAAAAAGAAAATAGAACGC
>NZ_JBBMEK010000473.1:0-1074 GCF_040096555.1 Coprococcus intestinihominis
TCGCCCAGTCAGTGCAGAGGAAGCAAAAGAACTCGGATTGGCTTACAAGGTTGTTGCCAAAGAAGAGTTGGATGAAGCAACCATGAAGTTTGCAAGGAAACTGGCTGCTGGTCCTCTTCTTTCCTATAAGAATATTAAGAAACAGATTTATGACGCTGCTTATTCCGATTACAAGCAGTGGCTTGCTGAAACTGAAATCCCGACACAGCGCGAATGTGCTGCATCCATGGATTTCCAGGAAGGCTGCAAAGCATTTATGGAAAAACGCAAAGCCCATTTTGAAGGCAAATAAAATTTCAAAAACAGTCTTAAAAATGCAAGCATTTTACACCTGTTTTTTGAAATTTTGCTTGGCTCTGAACAGTTACATTTTATTTAAGAAAGGTGGTTGTCAAATTGCTGTCTAAAGTTGTAAGCAAAGAAGAAGCCCTTACCAAAATCCATGACGGCCAGACTATTATGTTTGGTGACTGGCACGGTGAATTTGCCGCTGATGAGATTATCGACGGTATGCTTGAGAAAGGTATCAAAGATATCCATGCTATTGCTGTTTCTGCAGGTATGCCGGATCAGGGTGTCGGTAAGCTGATCCGTGAAAAACGCGTGAAATCGCTTGTAACAACACATATTGCGCTCAATCCACTTGCCCGCGATCAGATGTTTGCAGGCGAACTGGATATCGAGTTCTGCCCACAGGGTACATGGTCCGAACGTATCCGCTGCGGCGGCGCCGGCCTTGGCGGCTGCCTGACACCTACCGGTGTCGGCACAGAAGTTGAGAACGGCAAGCAGAAACTGACGATCAATGGTAAGGAATATCTCCTTGAGATGCCACTCCATGCAGATGTTTCCCTGATCAAGGCAACCAAAGCAGATACAGCCGGCAATCTCTATTTCCATCTGAATTCCAGAGCTACCAACAGCACAATGGCTTTCGCCGGTGATTTTGTCATTGCCGAAGTAGAAGAAATCGTAGAAGTCGGTGAACTCGGACCTGAAGAGATTCACGTACCTGCACCTATTGTTGATATGGTCTATGTGCGCACAGGCGAGAAACGTCCACTGTGTCCAATG
>NZ_JBBMEK010000474.1:0-1054 GCF_040096555.1 Coprococcus intestinihominis
GAGGCTGAGCTTCTGGCAGGTTAAAATGGGGAGAAATTTCTCATTTTAACTTGTACTAAATCTTGACATAGGACCAACTCTTCTATATCATCTAATAATATATTATTTCCTTCAAAATCAGACTCATCAATAATATCCTTTAACCTGCCATGTTTTATATTTCCCATTTTACATTCTTGGCAATGTAGCATATGGCACGGATAAATGTCTCCGTTATATGCTATACTAATCGTTTTCTTTCCAAAGCCACAACCTTCCCGATATGTAATGCCAACCACATCTGTAGGTGTATCTAAAATTGTAGTTCCATTTTCTGACTCTGTAATGTTATCACCGACAATAACAAAATCATCCTCGCTGAATTTATAATCTTCAAAAATCTTTTCGCTAAAATCCACTGTAAATATACTGAAACTCATAAATACACCCAATTTTTTTGCTAAATTTTCATATTCTTTCATGAATGGAACATTCTTCTTATGTAATGTTACAATCAATTTAATCGGTATCTTTTCTTTTAGTCTTTCTACCGTATCTAACACACGTTTCATAATACCTTTATCTCTTATAAATGATGTTTTGTCATCATATCCATCAATTGATATGTTAAGTGCATCAATATACGGCAAAACCACTTCATAATCAGAGATGTTCATCGTTCCATTTGATATAACTTCTAAGCTTCCATTTACTGTTTCTTTAATATATTTACAAATTTCTCGTAAGTCTTTTCTCAGAAATGGTTCTCCACCTGAAATTACAATATTTTTCACTCCAAGTAATGATAAATCATCAATGACACATTTCCATTCATCAAAACTTAATTCATTTCTTGTATTCCGATTTTCTACATAAGAATAGCATCCAAGACAATGTAAATTACACGCAGAATTGACATGTAAATATACTGAGTCAATACCTTTTATTTCCTTGTAACAGCTTTTCAAAAAATCATTTTCTTCCAAGACCTTATAAAGTGGTCCTATGTCAAGATTTAGTACAAGTTAAAATGAGAAATTTCTCCCCATTTTAACCTGCCAGAAGCTCAGCCTCA
>NZ_JBBMEK010000475.1:0-1045 GCF_040096555.1 Coprococcus intestinihominis
CGTTGCATTTGATCCTATTTCTTTTATGACTTCAGTAGTAACAATGTTGGATAAGAACATGGAAAATAATGTTTGTAATTCAAATAGATGTTCATTTAATTCATCCAAATCACCTGTTGGGATGAGTTCATATAATGCATTTTCAAAGTCGCACCAGTTTTCTGTATTACCTTTATCTTGTTTCATTTTAAGAAAAAGCTTATTCTCTTTGTTACATTCAGCATATTCTAAGAAATCAAAAAATTTTTGGTAAAGTGGAAGTATTTTCTTGTTTAGTTTTTTTAATATTTTAATGTCAAATCCATTTCCAACAAAAACCATGATATCATTTTGTGCAACTATTTTATTAAAATGTTTTCCCCCATATTTTTTTTCCATTTTTATAATCCACCTCTTTCTTTGTAAGATATCAAAAGATTATATGACGGTTTCGGTTTTTTGTTATTCTTAATTCCCTGATATCTTTTTAAACTGTATATATTGTATAACTATACAATATTTTTCATTTTAAGGCAATCTTTGAATATCATATAAAATTGTTTCAATTAATCTTTCAATAATTATATCTAAAAAATAAAAATAATTTTACAGAAAAAAAAGAGTGGGTTACTTAGTAATTAATAAGAGTAAAGTTGTTTTAAGAATAATATTTTGAGAAACTGTTAGAAAAAAACGCTATAAACACTGTGTATTGTGTAAAGACCTTGATTTTCTGGCATTCCTGAGAGTGGGGTACATATAATGGCAATTTCGGGGCTGCATATTTCCATCATTGGTATGAGTGTATACACACTTCTCAAACGTCTGGGGGTAGGGTTGAAGGGCAGTGCGTGCCTTTCGGGGTTTATTGTGCTCAGTTATGGTGTGATGACAGGATTTGGACCGTCAACCGAACGGGCAGTTATTATGTTTCTTGTACGAATGGGAGCTGTTTACCTGGGGTGTACTTATGATTTCCTTTCTGCACTCAGTTTTTCAGCATTGATTCTTTTCGTGAGCCGACCTCTGTCTATTCTGCAGACAGGTGTCTGGTTTTCTTTTGCAG
>NZ_JBBMEK010000476.1:0-1028 GCF_040096555.1 Coprococcus intestinihominis
CTTCTCCAGTGAAGCCAGGAAGTTCCCAGTGTATTTTTTACCTCAGAGAACCATATCCAAACGATATCCGGATGATAACCAAGATCATGTATATCCAGAAACAGATAAAAAGCTGTTAATGCATGTTTTGCCAGTTTCAAAGTAGTACCGATATATCCATGGGCTTGCAGGCATTCGATAAAAGGCTCAATCTTTCCTTTAAAGTCTGCGGCTGACATAATTACATCTATCGTTTTCTGTAAAGCTGCTTTATTCTCTGAAGAAAACGCATCGATCAATCCGATATGAGGATAAATCTGACTGTTAAAGAGAAGACTGTATGGCTTTGTGCATTTCCCGATCTTTTCATAGAACTGTATCATCCGAGCCGTGTAATTAAGGATCACGTTTCTGGTTTCAGCTGATTGATACATTTTTGTGTTTACAAGTATCAGTACCGCTTCGTATGAGATATCTGATATATTGACAACTCCAATTTCATCAAAAATGAGCAACCCTTCGGAACAATAGGTACGTGTTAATTCTAATGTGCGTTTTGTATAACGTTTACAACAGTCTTCAAGATAGAAATCAAGATCATCTTTCCATGAAACTGGAAGTTTATCGTATACTGATTGATTTAGATATAGCCTGCGGTCAGATACTGTTCCTGAAGAATCCATTTCCTCTAACTGGTATACATACCGGATCCATATGACACATCGCTGTGAAGGAAGGCTTTTCTTAATCTCAGCAAACCATTCATCACGCGCTTTGACCGTATACTCGGTACTATTTTGGTCGAGATACGATCCAAGAGATTCATAACAGTCCCTATGCGACTTTCTACTGCTTGAACACACCTTCTTTTCTTTAAGTAGTGATATTACCTTTTCGACGGTATCAGCATAATTCATGAAATCACATCCTTTCGATTTTAATGCGATTCCATTATCACATAAAATATGTTATCCTCATCTTTTTTGCGAAGAAGAGAGTAAATATCGCTATATCCAGAAAAGATGAGGATAAAAATACTCTGAGGATAA
>NZ_JBBMEK010000477.1:0-1020 GCF_040096555.1 Coprococcus intestinihominis
AATGGAATAGCATTCTCCCAAGCAATGCGTTCTTGTTCCTGTGCTTGAAGCTGTGCTTTTTTCATTTCATCTGAAGATGGAACACTCCCGTCTTCATGCCTCATAAATATTGAAACAGCACTTCCTCTATACTTTCCCTTGCCGTAAGTTTGGGCAATTTTCAAACTTCCACAGGCACTTTCACCAAATACAATTTCAATCATCTTATATACCTCCGATTTAATTGCTCCCGTTATGAATAAATCATCTCATGCAAAACAATTTCTTCTGCCCGGTTATGAATGTTATTGCAACGCTGCACCCATTCCATTTGGTGGGTACGCTTCAATTCCTCGGTTACGCCCTCGGCAGTTTTCATCTGCTCCATGATGGTGTCTAACCGTTCCTGTGCCTGTTCGTTCAGGTCTGCAAGATATGTCCACAATTCCCCGGTCAGTATCAATGTATTCAATCTGGCTGGGTGGACTTCCCTTAAATATTCCCGGTGCATCCGTCCGTACTTTCCGATAGGGCGGTGTTCCTCCGGCAGTTTCAAGTCCGGGATGTAATAATCTCCGACAAGGATATAATCAATTCCGTTTTCCGTTATTCTTGGTTTCAATTCGCTCATGTTCCTTACCTCCTGTGGAAGCAGGCTCGTCTGGTACTAACTCAATCACATCGGTAATCTCACAATTCAGCGTTTCGCAGATACGGGCTAATGTATCCATGCTGATGTGCTTTCCCTCTTTGCTCATGTTGGCAATCATATTTGTTGTCATACCAGCGGCAAGCCTTAAATCCTCTTTTCTCATATCACGCTCTAACAGTGTGTGCCAGAGTGGCTTATAGCTGATGTGCATATTGTTTTCCTGCCTTTCTATCTATACCACCGGGGCGGCTGCCCCGGCAGGAACTTTTCTCTTATTATAGCACCAATCTTGTGAAATCACAATTTATTCTTGTAGCCTGCCGCTGATACCGTCTGGATTGTGCTTTTCCTTTCGTTTTTTGTTCCAACTAATTAGCCATGAACTGCTT
>NZ_JBBMEK010000478.1:0-981 GCF_040096555.1 Coprococcus intestinihominis
CACTCTGGACAGACTGCCGGGGATAACCCGGAGGAAGGCGGGGATGACGTCAAATCATCATGCCCCTTACGGCCTGGGCTACACACGTGCTACAATGGCGTAAACAAAGGGAAGCGAGAGGGTGACCTGGAGCGAATCCCAAAAATAACGTCCCAGTTCGGACTGTAGTCTGCAACCCGACTACACGAAGCTGGAATCGCTAGTAATCGCGAATCAGCATGTCGCGGTGAATACGTTCCCGGGTCTTGTACACACCGCCCGTCACACCATGGGAGTTGGAAATGCCCGAAGTCAGTGACCTAACCGCAAGGGAGGAGCTGCCGAAGGTGGAGCCGATGACTGGGGTGAAGTCGTAACAAGGTAGCCGTATCGGAAGGTGCGGCTGGATCACCTCCTTTCTAAGGAAAAAGAAGTAGGGATTGTTTTGTTGTTGAGTATTCAAAGGAAGCAGGCGACTGCTGAAATGGATATGAACTTACTGGTGGCGATGCGCTTAAGGGAGACACCCGTTCCCATCCCGAACACGACGGTTAAGACTTAAGCGGCCGATGGTACTTTGCTGGAGACGGCACGGGAGAGCAGGTGGCTGCCAGTTTTTAATGAAAAAATAGTTCTTCTATATGAAGGGGTTATATATAAGAGTGATATATCAAGTTTATATCACCGGTTAAAAATAACAGTCTTTTGACTGATTCATATAGACGGCCTATATGGCTACATATTATGGGCTTATAGCTCAGCCGGTTAGAGCGCACGCCTGATAAGCGTGAGGTCGGTGGTTCGAGTCCACTTAAGCCCATAAAAACCTAACATTGAAATATTGAGATATTGTTCAGAAGGGAACGATAGCAGGTTCGAATCCTGGGATATCATTTGCTGATAAGCATTCGATTTATCAGCAGGTTGTACCTTGAAAACTGCATATCAGAAACACATCAAGCCGTAAATCATCGAAAAGAAAAGATTTACAGATTTCAAAAG
>NZ_JBBMEK010000479.1:0-979 GCF_040096555.1 Coprococcus intestinihominis
TTCTTCTCTCTCATCCAGACTATACTGTCGGCCCCGGAATCTCACCGGATCATGCATCAGAAAAATAATCATGCCGTTCTTCTTCGCTCGCGGGCTTTACCGCCGGTAGGGACTTGCACCCTGCCCTGAAAAGATGTTTTACAACATAGACATTATAACGCTTTATATGTCCTATTTCAATATATTTTTAGTTAAAATGCCTAAAAATATACATTTATCATCGAATGTACAAAAGCATTTCTCAGATTGCACTGCACTTTCTACAAATCTGCCACGCAGGCTTTCAATACCTTGCCAATGCTGTCATGGATCAGCAGGTTGGCCTCATGATCGTATGGTGTCTCACTCTTATTGATCAGTACCAGCTTATTGCCATGGTAGTAATTAATAAAACCGGCTGCCGGATAAACATTCAGTGATGTACCGCCGATAATCAGCACATCCGCTTCCGCAATGGCCCGCACACTCTTGCTGATGGTGGTATCATCCAGACCTTCTTCATAGAGCACAACATCCGGTTTCACCATACCGCCGCACTTCTCACATCTCGGCACACCCTCGGAAGCCGTCACATAATCCAGATCATAGAACTGACCGCACTTCATACAGTAATTCTTCATAATGGTGCCATGGAGCTCATAGACTTTCTCTGAACCGGCTTTCTGATGCAGTCCGTCAATGTTCTGTGTAACAACTGCTTTCAGCTTACCGATCTTCTCCAGTTTCGCCAGTGCCTTATGGGCTTCATTAGGTTCTGCCTCTCTGTAAACCATGGTTGACTTGTAAAAATCATAGAAAATCTCCGGCTTTCTCATAAAAAATGTATGAGAAAGAATCTGTTCCGGTGAACAGCCGTATTTGTGAACGGTATTATAGATACCTGTCTCACTTCTGAAATCCGGAATACCGCTTTCTGTAGATACCCCTGCACCACCGAAAAATACAATATTATCCGATGCCTCAATCATTGCTTTTAACT
>NZ_JBBMEK010000480.1:0-975 GCF_040096555.1 Coprococcus intestinihominis
GAAGACCTGGCCGCTGCTGCAGAAGTTTTGAAGGGGCAAAAAGTAGCTGATTATGTGAAGTTGATCGTTACCCCTGCCAGCCGTAAGATTTACAAACAGGCTATGGATCTTGGCATCATGGAAACACTGGCAGAAGCCGGAGCCATCATTACCCATCCGGGCTGTGGTCTTTGCTGCGGTCGAACAGGCGGTATCCTGTCTGATGGTGAACGTGTAGTGGCTACCAATAACCGCAACTTCCTTGGTCGTATGGGCACTTCCAAGGTTGAGATTTTCCTGGCTTCACCAAGAACAGCAGCTGCCTGTGCAGTGGCCGGCAAAATTGTCACTCCGAAATAAACAGGCAATCTTTCTAACTGCCCGCAAATTATCATTATAAATAAATTCATTCTATGAAAAACCGTGTTTGTATTTTTTTGTGCAAATGCGGTTTTTCCCTTTTTTATCTTCCGTTATTCCGGAATTTGGATTATACTGTTTTTATATTTTTCTGAATCTTATTGCAGATCTTTTGTTTACGATGGGAGGAAATCATATTGAATAAACTACTAAAAACACAATCCGCCCCCAGGATTATTGCCAGCGGCTTTGCCCTGGTAATTTTTATCGGTTCGCTATTGCTGATGCTGCCATGCAGCATTCAGCCCGGCACGCATTTGGATTACATTGATGCCTTATACACATCTACCAGTGCCGTCTGTGTCACTGGCCTGACAGTGGTGGATGCCGGTGATACTTTCACGGCTCTCGGGCAATTTTTCCTGGCTGCGCTGATCCAGATCGGCGGCTTAGGTGTCACATCCATCAGTGCCGGCGTCATTCTGGCCATGGGCAGACGCGTCAACCTAAAAGGACGAATGCTCATTCGTGAGTCCATGAATCTGGATGCAGGCCGGGGACTGATTGGTTTTGTCTATACCGTTTTTAAAACCACACTGCTAATCGAATTGATCGGCGCAGCATTGAGTTTCATCG
>NZ_JBBMEK010000481.1:0-966 GCF_040096555.1 Coprococcus intestinihominis
AGCATTATCTATTGCGCCGAAAATAAGATCATCGAAACCGAGTGTTAAGCTGTGGCTGATTCCATAAATACCAGCCATGGAAATATCTATTCCTGTAGCGCCAGTATCGCCCATATCCCACTGACCATCGGCATAATATTTTTCGTGGCTGCGAAAACCTTGAGAGATTGATTGAATTCCAGCTTCACCAATGGCTGAATATATATTTAATGCACTCCAAGGGCCTGCTTTTATTTCTGACAAACTTTTAACGTCTCCAATGTGTTTCAATGCATAGCCAGATTTAATTACTGACAACATATCTTTTCCGCAATCTACATAGTCAGCTACAATGCTTTGCCATTGCTTATTGTCCAATCCATTGCTTGCAGATAGGATAGAAGCAGTTAAACCTAAAAATCCTGCTGACAACCCTAAAACTTTTACATTTTTTTGCGCAACATCTCCAAAGAATCCTGTCTTTAACCCCTTATACATATCGCAAAAATAGTCATATAAGCCTGTCCATACGCCAATACTAGAATCAGCAAGATTGCACCAGTCGCTTGCCCCAGTAAGTCCCTTTTTATCTCCTGAAAAGAAAGTTGTAAAACTCTCGAAGTATGATATTACATCTTCTAAAACTCCCGCTTCATCAACATCTCCCCACTTATCAGTTCCTCTCAATAGAGTTTTTACAGTAGAGAGAAGATCTTTTTCTTCATCTGTATCAAAAACTATTTCGCTTATTCTATCTTTCCAATTTGCAAATGGATTGCCCCCTGGCCCCAGGATGACAGCTACATTAGGGTCAACCCTTATAGAAGAGATGTAGTCAATTAAATTTGTTTTTTTATATTCATCTAATTTAACGTATTCGTTAAGGGCATCTTCAATAAATCGTTGATAGGTGGTGCTAGAATATAAATAGTACAAGCCAAAATGAGAAATTCCAAATACACATAAGCATGATACAATAGAGGCATG
>NZ_JBBMEK010000482.1:0-963 GCF_040096555.1 Coprococcus intestinihominis
ATACACTTTATAATAGTGTCCATTATATTTTAAATAATAGGTTTTATTCGTATCCATACGATCTCTTGTCGTACTGTCATTTGTACCGAAATATGTATAGATACTTTCACCCATTGACCCCGAAGCATCCAGTACCAACATCACATCAGCGACACCGCCTGTCTCCTGAGTAGTAGAACTCGTCAATTTGGAAGAAGCTGTAATATCAATATCATACTTACGATTTTCCCAGTCCGTTACTTTTGCCGTCTTATCGTAATCAACTAATAATTTTGCCTGTTCTTCCTGAGACAGATTGATAATC
Source organism: Coprococcus intestinihominis (assembly GCF_040096555.1). Classification (NCBI taxonomy): domain Bacteria; kingdom Bacillati; phylum Bacillota; class Clostridia; order Lachnospirales; family Lachnospiraceae; genus Coprococcus; species Coprococcus intestinihominis. The sequence continues at coordinate 305 of NZ_JBBMEK010000482.1, forward strand.
TTATAAGTGCCATCGTCTGTCTTGACTTCTGTTGTGCCATCGGATTCATACAGCTTTGCTGTAGCTGTTGTGCCTTCTACTGTAACAATAACCTTCCAAGGCGTATTTGAAGCTGCATAACCATTCGGAGCAACTTTCTCTGTCAAAGTGTATGTACCGGCTACAAGATTGCTAAAATTAACAGTGCCCTGCTCATCAGAAGTTACTACCTGTTCTCCACCTGTTTCGTCATTCTTTAATACGAATGTAGCGTCTTTCAAAGCCTCCTTCTTTGTATTAACTTTTACAAAAGACATCTGCGCAATTGGTGTATTCTCAACATTAAGAAGTCTTGCATTTGGCAATGTGAATTCCATCTGACAGTTTGATGCACCGGCACCACGCTCCATATATAATACAGTAATTCGGTGTTCCGCATTCTTTTCGTCAGTTGTTGTTGGTCTGGCACCATTTTCAAAACCAAGCTCTTTCCAGAGGTCTGCACTTCCTGTAAGCGCATCATGAATACCACCAACATCAATTACAACTTTTTTTCCATCAAGAAGTACCCATAAGTCATCGTCACCTGTGAACTTGTAATTCAAATCACCGACATAATCACCCAGTTTGAAAGTCACATCATAACGCATACCGAAATAGTATTGATCGTCACCAAATGG
>NZ_JBBMEK010000483.1:0-961 GCF_040096555.1 Coprococcus intestinihominis
GATGTGATGGTGGCCAGAGATTGTATGCTGGCATTGCATACAGGAGCACCGGTCTGTATTCAGCATATTAGTTCAGCAAACTCTGTGGAACTTGTTCGTATGGCAAAGAAAATGGGCGCAGATGTCCATGCAGAAGCAACCCCGCATCATTTTACACTGACAGAGGACGCTGTGTTAAAATACGGCACATTGGCACGTATGAATCCGCCTGTACGAACAGAGAATGATCGCCTGCAGATTATCGAAGGTCTGAAGGACGGTACCATCGATCTGATTGTGACGGATCACGCACCACACAGCACAGAAGAAAAGGAAAAGCCGCTGGCGGAAGCACCAAGCGGTATTACAGGCCTTGAAACTTCTCTTGGTCTTGGACTGCTTTCACTGGTTGAACCGGGACATCTGACACTGTTACAGCTGATGGCCTGCATGAGTAAGAATCCTGCAGAGTTTTATCGTATGATCCCGGGTAGTGTGAGCCAGGATGCACCGGCTGATCTTGTAATCTTTGGTGAAAAAGAGCGTTGGACAGTGGATCATTTTGCATCAAAGGCATCCAACAGTCCTTTTAAAGGATGGGAGCTGCCGGGTAAGATTCATTACACTATCTGCGCCGGCAAAATTGTCTACCAGGGATAAACATAGATGTTTATTGCAGCTAACAGATGGGCTGAATATTAAGCAGGCTGCTTTTAATGAGCTTCTTTGTAGTCCACAAGCAAATTTGGATTAAGAATTATAAAAGAAATAATGGCAAATAACATAAAGAAAATGTAAGAATTTCTTAAGTTGTTTTCCAGGGGGGCATGCTAAAATTATTGTGTAGCATTGTTGAAATAATGAGATAATGTGAAAAGAAAACGACAATGAAGAATAATCGGAAAAGGAGAGGTGTGATACGATGAAATCCAAAGGAATCATTTTAATTGCATTGTTATGTACATTTGCAATATCCGGATGC
>NZ_JBBMEK010000484.1:0-960 GCF_040096555.1 Coprococcus intestinihominis
TGAGAGTTCCTCCTTATTCTCTTTATTATACATGAATTCTTTGAGAATAAGGTGTCAACTTTATTTATACAACATCATTTTTTCATAAATAAGCATCTCCTGCAAACAATAATTTATTTTAATAAATATTTTTTAAACGCTTTATGATTATCAAAGTGGACTTCTCTAAAAAACAGAACTAACCAAATAATATAGGTTGGTATAGCCATATATGGGGTTAAAAAGCAGGATAATGTCGCTCCTGCTAACATTATAACAATCCATATGAAGCACTGATTTCTTATATCACGAGAGATCTGAGCTTTATCATACATTGCCTGTTCTTCTTTAGAAAATGAATTAAATCCTGAAACAAATTTAGTTGCTTTTTCCTTAAAAATCGCAAATAACACACCTATAATTACAAATGGTATAACCAAAATTATACATGACCAAAATCCTATATTCATAATACATACCTCCTCTTAAAATACCAATTTCTCAGTTTCAAAAACTTGAATTTATCGTCTTGTTCCATTCTTATCAAAATTCTTTTTTAATGCTATTTCTGTTGGGAGAATAGATCCAATTAAAGGAATAAGTTGAACACCACAGATAATTCCTCCTATACACCCAACACAATCTTCATTTTTTCCAATTACTAAAAGCATGAATATTACTGTTATCGGCAACATAACCATTCCACAGACATACCAAACTTTACCACAATATTTATGAGCAAATTCCCATGTGTCTTTGTTCTTCATAGACATCGAAGTCCGATATCCAAATACTGAATTTATTTCCTTTGGAGCCTTTTTCATAAAATATCTTCCAAAACCAATCATCGTAAATGGAAGAAGCAAATCCATAATCAACATAAAAATCCAAAACCCCATTGTAAACCTCCTCATATAATCAAGTGTTTTTTATTGAAAATTCAAGGTTTTTCAACCTTTCATATCTCAGTGAATAAGCCAC
>NZ_JBBMEK010000485.1:0-947 GCF_040096555.1 Coprococcus intestinihominis
ATCTTGTATTATATGGACTTTCCGAACACTGCATCGGGTCTGTTCCCCTGCCTCCAGATTCCTGCATCATGATGGCCTGTATCGCAGACACATATTCCGGAATGCCGTATTGGGATGCATACTGCTGTATCACAGAAGTATACGCAAGCACTTCTTCACTTAGGGATTCGGAGCTTTCCGAATTACTGCTGAAAGCTGCTCCTGCAATGATTCCCACAATCAGAATAAATACCAGAAGAAATGCACTACCTCCGGCAGCAATCCATTTTCCCATTTTTTCAAGAGCTACTACCCCTTTTTGAATCGCTGCTGTAATTCCCTGTACGGATAACTTTGAACCCTTTCCAGTTACCTGAAGGACTGCTTTTCCACTTTCTGCCGATGCCTGTGCTGACTTTCTTGCCATCTGGGCTGCTCTTGCTTTCTGCATCGCCTGAAGACTTTTTTCCATCTGCTGTTTCTGCATGGATGCCTGTGTCTTTATTTTTTCTTGAGACAGACCGGATACTTTTACCACTCTCGGTGCTGCTTTCACCTGCCGTTTACCATTCTCCTTGGCAAAGGCGACCTGCTCCGGTTTCAGCTTGATTAATTTCTTTCCGCTTTCTGCCCCCTGCTCCATTGCTTCTTCAGCGGCTTTCACTTCTTCCTGTCTGTTTTTTCTTTCCTTTATCTTCCTGTAGGTCACTCCGGCAAGTTTTTTTCCACCTTGATATGTGGTTTTCCCTATAGTTTTTCCTGCCACACTCGCCGCCCTGTACTGTACGGATTCTATTTTTTCAGTTCCATACTGTGTTGGGGAGTCTGACTGCCCACTGCTTTTTTCATGTTGTTCCCTTGGCTTTTCTTTTTCTTCCAGTACCGTCTGGCGAACCAGCTCTTTCGGAAGCCGGGCAGCCGGATTTCGAATCTTCGGATTCTTATCCTTTACCCGTTCCTTGATATCT
>NZ_JBBMEK010000486.1:0-940 GCF_040096555.1 Coprococcus intestinihominis
ACTTAGGCAGTGTTTTGTTCTGCCTTATGTACCGCTGTCAGTGGCAGGCAGCGGGAGCGTGCCTGTGATGAACTAATTCGTTGAAAATCTTTTTCTTTAAAGCTTATGGGCCGCACCACCTTATTTTTCGGAATTAACAAGGTTTACATCCATATGGTCATATGGAATTTCTATGCCTTCCGCGTCAAAGGCTTTTTTGATGGCCTCTCGGATTTCAAAGCGGGTATCCCAGTATTTGTCGGTGAGCGCCCAGACTCTTAAGACAACGCGGACGGAGCTGCTGTCAAAGTCGTCCACAAACACAAAGGGTTCTTTGGACTTGGAAAGCGTTGGGCATCCGGCAGCTACTTTTAAAAGAACGGTACGAACCCGGTCAATATTCTCGTCATAACTGATGCTGACAGGAAAATCAAGGCGGCGGTTTTCCTGATGTGTCAGGTTGGTCACCGGAGAATCAGCCAGTTTGCCATTGGGAATACAGACCATCTCATTGTTGGCCGTCAACAGTCGGGTGTAGATAATCTCAATGGACATGACAGTTCCTTCATGGCCGTTTCCATCGTCTATATAGTCTCCCACCACAAATGGTTTCATGATCAGCAAAAGCACACCGCCTGCAAAATTTGCAAGGCTTCCCTGAACAGCGAGACCGATGGCTAAACTGGCAGAAGTCAGCAGCGCGATCAGAGAAGTGGTATCGACTCCTAACTTATTGATCACAATGATGGCGAGCAATGCGCGTAATCCGAATTTGGTCAGTGAATTGATAAAACTTGTGACACTGGCATCCAGTCGTGTTTTGTCCAGAGAATGGCGCACCAGTTTGCAGATAAACTTGGTCAGATACCAGCCAACGATCAGGATGATCAGTGCACTGATCAGAATGTGTGCTTTACTGATCATATAGTCGACAATCTTCTGGAGATAATCAATGGACTGT
>NZ_JBBMEK010000487.1:0-937 GCF_040096555.1 Coprococcus intestinihominis
TAGAGTAGGGAGTACATAAGGCTTTGTAATAAATACATCCTTAATCAATTTTGACCAATCAAAATTAAGCTGTCCTCCCGGACCAACAATTATAAAACTATTGGGATCAAACGATATTGGAGCGATATAATCAGCCAAAGTTAGTTTCTTATATTCATCTAATTTAACATATTCGTTGTGCGCATCTTCAATAAATCGTTGATAGGCTTCTAATGCTCTCGAATACTGCTCAAGTTTTCTGGCTATCTGTGTAGCGGTGCTATTTATGTTGGACTCAAAGCGAATATCCCAGTCAAGTTGCCGAACAGTGCGTTGAAAATCCGATTGGATAGTAGTTACTTTTGATGATGCTGTTTTACAACGACTTCCAATCTGTTCGAGTCCAGAAAATTCAACGTATATTCTTGGCATATTCATTACCCTCCCTTCCTAAGGAGATGTTTTATTTCAGTATTTATTTTTTTTGATTGTATAGGATATCCATGGCTTTAATAAAAGCTTCACGCTCAGGGTTTTCATATCCAGAAAAAATGATGTCATTGATGTCAGAGTGATTGAATAAGAAGTTATTATCTGAACCAACATAACCTTCTGGATAAGGAACACCTAAGTAATCATAGATTTTGTTTTCGCTAGGATTTACTTGCAAAATGCCGATGATTACTAATTTTTTTGTTGCGTCTTTTAATAAGACCACACTTCCAATAGGTAGTAAATTTTTCATGTCTCCTCCGATTATCTTATTTAGTTAGACCAATCCACCAGTTTCCAATCGCTTCGCCACATTTGTTTGCTAAAATTTTGTAGCCCTCAGCAGCTTTTTCAAAGTAACTCATGTCTGCCGTTCCATTGCCACCAGTAGCATTATCTATTGCGCCGAAAATAAGATCATCGAAACCGAGTGTTAAGCTGTGGCTGATTCCATAAATACCAGCCA
>NZ_JBBMEK010000488.1:0-935 GCF_040096555.1 Coprococcus intestinihominis
GAACCGTCATTTTCACCTCTGCCGTATCACCGCCTGCCATCACGGCACTGATCTGATCCAGATACGGCTGCACTTCAAAACAAACATCCTTCGGCAATACACCGGTCTCAATCATACAGGCAAAAGGGATCATCACACCGGCAATATCCAGGGGCAGATGGTCATCCTCGTTAACATAGAGAATATGCACATCCGCCACACCCTCTGCCCTTATACCTTCTTCCGTCAGTTCCAGACGGTCCATCCTGATTTCTGCCCATGGATGACAAAGCTGCAGAACCCCGGCATGTTCTCCCGGCATGCGCACCTTTTCATACAACTTACACTCTGTCTGATTGCGAATGCATACCCGGCGCATCGCTGCCTCCTGATAAACCGGCACCAACTGACGTTTCAGACTGTACACATCCGATACAGTCTGCAATTTTTTCTCTTCATACGCTTCAAGATCAATCTCCAGAACCATCTCCGCCATCACCAGACGCATTTCGCCATCCATATCCGCTTTCATTTCCAGGGACTGAGCGATTTTATGTAAATGACTATTGACGATCATATCTTCTCTCATGCCGCTGCATGGAAGCTCTGCCTGCCATGGCAGATCTGCTTCTGCATATTCAAAAGGATTTTCTTCATTTTCCCCGCTGTAAAGACAGAATACAGAAGCCTCTCCCCTCAGCAGCAGTTTATCATCCTGGGGCCGTATATCCACGCGTCGGTTCTGGACCTCACCCCAGATCAGTTCCAGCATATTGGCCTTATTACCCGGGAGCGTCATTTCTTCCCGTATACGGATTGTGTCCTTTTTCCGTACAGCGATCCCACTGACATCAAGTGTCCGTCGCTGCAGACATAAATGTTTCTCTGTATCCGATATTTCACTGACAACAGGTATCTCTTCCACCGCAGACGCATGGACCTTTACATTGACAACG
>NZ_JBBMEK010000489.1:0-922 GCF_040096555.1 Coprococcus intestinihominis
ACATGATTTTCTGTTATCATACATAGAGTTCCTGCATAAAAACGGTAACAGCGAAACCACTTGTAATAACAGGCTTGCTGCGATCAGAGCTTATCTCTGGTATGCTGCTGATTGTGATATATCGTTACAGTCAGTAGCGCTCACAGCTTCCAGAGTTCCTTTTCTTAAAGTACCAAAGCTGACACGTGAAGTCATCCCTGATGATGCCCTTAAGGCACTGCTCTCTGCTCCGCCGGATACTAAGATAGGCCGAAGGGACAGACTGATCCTGATATTGCTTTATGACTCTGCTGTCAGGGTTTCCGAATTATTGTCTATGAATGTATCTTCTGTAAATCTGGAGGCCGACATACCGTATCTTCGGATTTATGGAAAAGGTGATAAAGAAAGGATCGTTGCGATCACAGATAAGACCGCTGATCATCTGAAGAACTATTTAAAAGTTTACCATGAAGTGATAGATCCTGATGCTCCGCTGATCTATACAGTGATCAAGGGTCACAAAGACAGGATGTCAGTTGGAAATGTTGAGCGTATCATCAAAAAATATGCAGCTCAGATCCGCTCAAAGTATCCGAATTTCCCGGAACGATGCTATCCCCATATGTTCCGCAGGACCAGGGCAACCAATCTGTATCAGGATGGAACAGAACTTGAACTTGTTTCCCGTATACTGGGGCATTCCTCAACTGAAACAACACGTATTTACGCAGTCCCTTCAGTTGATATGATGCGTAAAGTGATGGAATCAGGTGATCTGGAAAGTTATGAGAAGCCATTATGGCCAGATGATGAAGCTGAAATGGCACGTATCTGTGGTTTAAGATAAATAATGTTATCCTCATCTTTTTTGTGAAGAAGTGAGTAAATATCTTTATATCCAGAAAAGATGAGGATAAAAATATCGTGAGGATAAGCCGCA
>NZ_JBBMEK010000490.1:0-916 GCF_040096555.1 Coprococcus intestinihominis
GTGAAAAGCTGGTTACCGGAGAGTGTGAGGATGCCAAAGGTTAAGTTTTAATTGTTGTTTATTTTCAATGAGGTTGTGTAATGGAAAAAGATAATATTCATAGTATAAGGAATTGTAAAAGTAGAATGGATTTTGTAGGAAGTGCAGTGCTGTTACTTATTCCAATTATAACATTGGAAATTATAGGCGTATTGAAAACAACTATAAGTTTTTTTGTACTTGGCAATATTATAATATGGGGAATTTACTTATTCTTATTATGGGCATTGATTAGAGAGTGTACATCAGGTATAGTAAATCAGAACGGCGTCGAGATTACATTTTACAATTTTAAAGAATGGACGGAGACTTTTTCTTGGGAAGAGTATGAAGAAATAAAAATAGAAAATACGCAATGGGGACAACACGGGGCACATGTGTTTATTATGACCTTTTGTAAAAGGAAAAAAAGCATACATGATTTTATATTTTCCGGGAATATGACTGTAATGTGCACAGAAGAAAATTTTGCTTTAGTGAAAAGTTGGATACCGGATAGTGTAATGATGCCAAAGGTTAAGTTTTAATTATTTGATTTTCGATGCCCCGTAATTCCTGCGGGGCATCTTTTCACCACGACAAAGATAAACTGAAAATATATTTTTTGCGGATTCGGCAACAGAAAGAGCGTATCCATCGCCGGAAAGGCGGCAGTCAGCCATGACTATGAGGCAAAGAACGGCAATCTCTTAAAGAGCACCTATGCCAACGGCTGGGAAGTTGCTTATACTTATGATAACCTTGACCGTGTGACAGAAGTGAAAGCATCAAAAGACGGCACAAGTTATACCATCGGGCGTTATATCTATGACAAACTGGGAAGGGTGGCCCGTTTTGTGGACGGACAGGTATCCGGAAAATCCTGCACTTACGGCTA
>NZ_JBBMEK010000491.1:0-915 GCF_040096555.1 Coprococcus intestinihominis
ATGATATGAACAATTTTTATTGCCGGGACGATGTTTTGACTTATTTGATTCATCTTGGCTATTTGGCTTATGACCAGGACAAGGAGAGAGCGTTTATTCCGAATGAAGAAGTGCGGATGGAACTGATAAAGGCTGTCAAGCGCAGAAAATGGGATGAAATGATTCAATTTCAACAGTCTTCGATGAAATTGTTGGAAGAAACTCTGGATATGAATGAAAAGGGTGTGGCAGCTGAAATTGAAAAAATTCATTCTGATTATACTTCAGTCATCCAATATAACGATGAAAATTCCCTCTGCAGTGTGCTGACAATTGCTTATTTAAGTTCGATGTCCTATTATTTTAAGCCAGTTCGAGAATTGCCGACAGGTAGAGGATTTGCTGATTTTGTTTATATACCGAAACCGGAATATATTGATGATTATCCTGCACTGGTAATTGAACTAAAATGGAATAAAAAGGCTGTAACGGCATTGCAGCAGATTAAAGAGCGAAAATATCCTGATTCGATTATAGCTTATACTGGGGATATTTTACTTGTGGGAATTAATTATGATAAGGAAAGTAAAGAGCACCAGTGCTTGATAGAACGTTATCAGAAAAGAGAAGAGAATTGAGGCCTGAATCTATGAAAAAAGCTGTACTCAGTGAAGGTTATTATGAAACACCGAATCCGTATGTTAATGCACCATCCTGTCATGTTAATTTATTGGAACTTTCAAGATATGCAAGAAAAAAAGGAAAGAAACTGGCAGATTTATCTCAAGATGAGGTTAATCAGTTTTTGATTTGAGGTGAAAGAATAAGTAGGAAATAATAAAGTACAGTTAGAATAACATCTTATAAGAGTTTCGGAAAGAGCTTATACGTTATAGGTGCTTCAACGCCGGTTGGTACTTAGGCAGTGTTTTGTAC
>NZ_JBBMEK010000492.1:0-909 GCF_040096555.1 Coprococcus intestinihominis
GATGACAGGCAGAAGTCCCTTCTCCAGCGGAATGGTCGGTACACCGCGCTCATAGCGGTCGTGGTAAGTACAGCCCTCGCGGCTGACCGTCACATCCAGCCATTCAGACAATGCGTTGACAACAGATGAGCCAACGCCGTGGAGACCGCCGCTTGTCTTGTAGGCAGAATCATCAAACTTACCTCCGGCGTGGAGGGTTGTAAATACAAGACGCTCCGCGGAAATGCCTTTCTTGTGCATGCCAACAGGGATACCTCGGCCATTATCAGAAACAGTGGCGGAGCCGTCTTTGTTCAATGTCACATGGATCTCACTGCAAAAACCGGCCAGATGCTCGTCCACAGAGTTGTCAACAATCTCATAGACAAGATGGTTCAGGCCCTTGCGGGAGACACTGCCGATGTACATGCCGGGACGCTTGCGGACGGCCTCGAGACCTTCCAGCACGGCAATACTGTCGGCATTATAAGAATTGGTTGGTGCCATAATAAAAAATCCTTTCAAAAAGTGGTGGCCAGATAATGACGAAACATTGTAGTCTTAGAGAACCTATCGATAATCCATTCAAAGCAGGCACGTTCGCACTGCCTGTCACTGGCAGCAGTACATAAGACACTAAAAAACAGTGTCTAAGTACTGGCCGTGACAGAAGCACCTGTTTTGAATGGATTCATCGATAGGTTCATCAGAAGGAAGAGTTATAAAGTTTCGTCATTATCTGTATATATAATTTAATTTCTAGTTGGATTCAGAAATTCCTAATATATATCTTATACCAGAGGAAATGTGAATGTCAAGAAAAAAGAACATATATTCGCAAAAATGTGGCTTATCCAGGCAAAAGCTGATTTTCTGGTTGAATTTCTGCTTATTTTACTATATAGTATAACAAGAGAAGAGGACATATTC
>NZ_JBBMEK010000493.1:0-895 GCF_040096555.1 Coprococcus intestinihominis
TCAAGCGTTGTGTTGTCCTTCGCCTTATTTGTCAGAACCATTGTGGTCTTATCCGTTGAACCTGCTACTACAGATGCTTTTGGCACCAGACCTGCCACCTGTGTTGTACATGCTTCATCCAGATATACGCCAAAATAAGCACTACTTGCACCCGTCGCCTCGCCATAGGCGTTCAAATCCTCATAGCCTTCTTCTGTCTTAGGTCCGGTCTTTGTAAAGGTAAGAACACCACGGCTTTCCAGATTGACCGCTGTACTATCGTTTGTAGCCGCCTGGCAGGTATCCTGAAACGTATGTGTTTGATTGCCTGCAGCTTTATACTCTGTTTTCAGCTTCAGACCGCCCAATAGCGTTTTTTCGGTACTGATCCAGGCGGTTCCATGTTCTCCGGTATCTTTTAAGTCGTCTGTCAGCAGTTTCTTTTCTCCACTTCCCACTGTAAATTCAATGCCCTTACTCCAGACACTATACTCACTACCTGTGGATACTTCTTTTAATACATACATTCCGGCAACCAGATATTTTTTCTCATCTCCGTATTTTCCGTTCTCATGAATCAGATTTCCATTCGTATCTGTTCTGATATTGGATGCATACAGTGTTTCCCCGGTACCGAACAGCCCCTTTTTATAAATGTTAAAGGTTACATTTTGCAGATCTTTGTCTTCCTTGACATCCGGTGCCAGGTAGGCTGCCTTTTTGCTTAAATTGACAAATCCATAGATAACACGGTTTGTCGCAACCGTCAGATCCGTTTGAAATGCCGATTCTGACTGAGCGTCCTTTCCATACTGGTAAGAAACAACGTAGGCGCCATTGGTCTTTGACGTTTCATCTACTGATTTTCCATTGATTTTCGTTTCTACCGCACGGTAGATGATTTCTTTGCCATCTG
>NZ_JBBMEK010000494.1:0-876 GCF_040096555.1 Coprococcus intestinihominis
TTTTAATATGGGGCTTAGTTTTTTGTACCCAGTTTAAGAATACTTTTATCATGTAATTTTATATGCCCGAAAACATATAAGTGTTTTGGGGCTATTGGAGTTATTTACCCAGTGATAGGAGTATTTATCACTGGGTATTTTTATGCCCTTTTTTGGGTGTTGATAGGAGGAAAATCACATGAAAATAATTAACTTAGGCATTCTGGCTCACGTTGACGCAGGAAAGACAACATTAACGGAGAGTTTATTGTATACCAGTGGTGCAATTGCAGAACCAGGGAGCGTAGATAAAGGCACAACAAGGACAGATACAATGAATTTGGAGCGTCAAAGGGGAATCACTATCCAGACAGCAGTGACATCTTTTCAGTGGGAGGATGTAAAAGTCAACATTATAGATACGCCAGGCCATATGGATTTTTTGGCGGAAGTATACCGTTCTTTATCCGTATTAGACGGAGCAGTATTATTAGTTTCTGCAAAGGATGGCATACAGGCACAGACCCGTATACTGTTTCATGCACTACAGACAATGAAGATTCCGACAATTTTTTTCATCAATAAAATTGACCAAGAGGGGATTGATTTGCCAATGGTATATCAAGAAATGAAAGCAAAGCTTTCTTCGGAAATTATAGTGAAGCAAAAGGTTGGGCAGCATCCTCATATAAATGTAACGGACAATGACGATATGGAACAGTGGGATGCGGTAATTATGGGAAACGATGAACTATTAGAGAAATATATGTCAGGGAAACCGTTTAAAATGTCAGAACTGGAACAGGAAGAAAACAGGAGATTCCAAAACGGAACGTTATTTCCCGTTTATCACGGAAGCGCTAAAAACAATCTGGGGATTCGGCAGCTTATAGAAGT
>NZ_JBBMEK010000495.1:0-874 GCF_040096555.1 Coprococcus intestinihominis
AGTTAATTACTGTGCCATTCAAATCTACCCAATTTATACCATCATATATGAGTTTCTTTTTTAAATCAGTATCATAATATTCTTGCATATAATTAGGATAATAAGTATTTCTCAATTCAGTAGTTCCACCAAGTCTATGTGTCATATTTCTAGTTACGAAATTTACACCACTTCCTTTTTCCCAAAACTTTGCATATTTTAGATTTTTAGTTGCTGTCCATTTTTCATATGCTGATGGCGTAACACCATTCATTGTGTATTCAATTCTTCCACAAAAATCACCAGCATTAACTTCTTTTGCACACATCTGATGTTCAGACCAATCATTCCATCTTTCAATGTTAAAAGAAATAAAATCCACTTCTTGCAAAGGGTGTCCTTCGATATCGTCATTAACCATAGCCCCACACTTATAAAACTGTGGCAATAAGCATTGATGTTCGTCAGCACAATTAATCAATGTAATAGGGTGTGAAAAAGCATTTCCTAATTTAACTTCATATTCCCCAAAAGTGAATGTACAATAGTTATATCTTCCACTACATTGTTTAAGAATATGATGTTCTGCACCTAGCTGAAATGCTCTGTAAAAACCTATTGCAATAACTGATTCCCAAATAGTAATAGTTCCCGAATCATCCCCATGATAAGAAACGAAAGCTATGCAATTTTCATTTGGAATATCTATTGTGGCTGTATTATCATTTGCACTTGCTCGTGCTAATACATTAGTAATGTTACCTCTTGTCAAGTTTGCACCGTAGTAGCAAATACAAGGATGATTATGATTTGACAATTCAAAAGACAAATCATTTAAATTTATACAAGTATCGTAGCCACTGACGATAGCTACTTTTTCTGTCAACGCAGATAA
>NZ_JBBMEK010000496.1:0-844 GCF_040096555.1 Coprococcus intestinihominis
TGCTGACGACCTTCTTCGAGACCTTTTTGAAGACCTTGCTGACGACCTTCTTCGAGACCTTTTTGAAGACCTTGCTGTCGGCCCTCTTCCAAGCCCTTTTGTCGGCCTTCTTCGAGGCCTTTTTGAAGCCCCTCTTCCAGACCTTCTTCCTGCATTTTCCTTAAATGCAGTTCCCAGGCATATTCAGAGTATAACATAGTGAGTACCTCCGCTTTATTCCGAATCAGAAACTCTTTGAGAACATTATTGGAGATGCATTCTTCAACGGCTATCTCTACAGCGCGTTCACGGGTATAGCCGGAAGATATGTAATGGCGAACAGTATCGACGAACAGAGCATAGTCATGCAGTGTCTGACATTTCTCCATGAGCGCTTTATTATGCCCATAGTTGATATTCAGCATAATAGCGCAGACTTCCAGATGATTCTCCAGGCCATCATCCGGGTATGAATCACTGAGTCGAAGTACCAGCCGGTCCGGCTGTTCCGTTGTCCTATTGTAAAATACAAAGAACTGGGCTTTCGGAAGCTTCAACAAAATTGACGAATAGACATCTAATCCGGTCTCCAGAATATAGCCTTCATATAATCGGGCCATATAGGTGAGACCGCGTATCGGCATATTCGGGTTGAAGGAACTCTGATGCTCATATAAATTCAGAGTCGTGCCAATGAGAAAAGAAACGTCATTGCGATATCCAAGGAAAAGCGCACCGCTGAGGGTTGTAATCGTCAACAGACCGGGGTCTGAATAGTTCGTCCCATTAATTGCATTGTAAAGGGATAGTGCTTCTGATGGGGAATTAAAAATCTGTTCGAACAGACTGGATAAAAAAGTTCTGT
>NZ_JBBMEK010000497.1:0-826 GCF_040096555.1 Coprococcus intestinihominis
CACCCGGATGTGAAATGGATTACCCATGAGAAAGCGAACAGCATCGGTGTAGATGAAGTTCGTGAACAGATTAATAATGACATTGTGATTAAGCCATACAGCAGCAAATATAAAGTTTATATTATAGATGAAGCTGAGAAGATGACAGTTCAGGCTCAGAATGCCCTTCTGAAGACCATTGAGGAACCGCCGGAATATGCAGTGATTCTTTTTCTGACGAATACGTTGGATGTACTGCTTCAGACTGTTCGTTCAAGATGTATTATTATGAATCTGAGAAGCGTGGATACGAAGCTGATCCAGCAGTATCTGATGCAGAAGTATCAGCTGCCGGATTACCAGGCCAGAGTATGTGCAGCCTATGCGCAGGGCAATGTCGGTAAGGCAATCATGATGGCGACTTCCGAACATTTCAGGGAAATGCAGGATTTCCTTCTGAGACTCCTGAAACGAGTGGATGATATGGAAGTATATGAAATTGTTGCAGCTATTCATGATATGACCACTTATAAAATGGATATCAAAGATCTGATCGATCTGATGATGGTCTGGTATCGGGATGTCCTGATCCTCAAAGCGACAGAAGATATCAACCAACTGGTGTATCAGGACGAGCACAAGTACCTTCAGAAGAAAGCTACGACGTCTTCTTATGAAGGACTGAATAACATTATGGAGGCATTGGAGAAGGCAAAAGTACGTCTGAATGCCAATGTTAATTTTGATATTACGATGGAGATGCTGCTATTAACAATAAAGGAGAATTAAAATGGTAAAGGTAATTGGCGTGAGATTCCGAAACGCAGGTAAGATCTATTATTTTGAC
>NZ_JBBMEK010000498.1:0-823 GCF_040096555.1 Coprococcus intestinihominis
CCTCATCTTTTTTGCGAAGAAGAGAGTAAATATCGCTATATCCAGAAAAGATGAGGATAAAAATACTCTGAGGATAAGCCGCATTATCCTAACATTCGGATAATGCGGCTATACAGATATGCGCAAATCGATTGATGGTCTCTGTGCCATTATCGAAGACCAGCTTAAGATGGATCCGACATCCAGTGCGCTCTTCCTGTTCTGTGGAAGAAGACGGGACAGGATCAAAGCTCTGTTCCGTGAACCGGATGGTTTTGTCCTGATCTATAAACGGTTGTCTGTCCGGGGCGGCTATCAATGGCCAAGGAAGCAGTCGGAAGTCCGGAATCTTTCCTGGCGGGAGTTCGACTGGCTGATGTCAGGAATTGATATCGACCAACCAAAAGCACTCAAAGCAGAGTAAAAAAGTATCTGGATTCCGGTAAAAATCCTGCACAGAAAAATGGCAGATTTCCTTATAAATTCAGCATTTTTCAGCACTTGTTTTCCTTTAGGAATGGCTGTATTTCTGGTATAATAGAGGTATCAAATCCAAGGAGAGAACGATGGCTTCCAGTGCAAAAGACATCCAGCTGCGAGAGCTGAAGGACACCATAACACAACTGAAAACAATGGTCTCGGAACAGACGGAACTGATCAGATCTCTCCGCCTTGTTATTGACGAAAAAACCAGCCACGAAAAAGCCCTTCAGGAACAGGTGGACTATCTTACCAAAAAGCTTTTCGGTTCTTCCAGCGAAAGAAGAACCGATGACATTCCAGGACAGCAGCACCTTTTTGATGAAGCGGAAGTGGAACAGGATCCTTCCCTGTTGGAAGAAGA
>NZ_JBBMEK010000499.1:0-813 GCF_040096555.1 Coprococcus intestinihominis
AGGACATAATCAGCTTTCAGTCCTGCACTGATGGCAGTATCCAACAGGGTCATCATTGCTTCTGGCGCTTTTGTCTGAGCAAGCTTGCGTCTTTTCCCTGCAATGGTTCTGTTATCAAAGTCCTTTACTGGACCGATGATATTTGTATCTTTTGCAGATGCTAACAGGCAGCTGTTTACCGGAATCAGTGTATTTCCATCACTCCAGCTTAAGGTAAGCATCCGAAAACCTTTTTTGAAATGCATATCGGTGTGGTCGAAAACCTTTGATGCCAGTTCTGTTTTCTTGCAGCTGGTACGATTAAAAAGGCTGTCATCAATGATGAAAACATTTTTCCTGTTATCATCCGTTAGATCTTTGAGATCATTATTTACGATATCAGCAGCAAGAAGAGAAGTAAAACGGAGCCAGTTTGTTTTTACCGAATTAAGGAAACGATAAAAAGTGTTCTTTGAAAAATCTTCCTTAAAAGAGCCAGTCCGTTGTTGCATATACATACTTCTTCCGACAAAAATGTTGCTGAGTTTGTAACGAAGCAGAGAAACAGGTGAAACACCTTTTTCTTTCATCCCATTACATCTGGCAAGAAGCTTGCCAACATGATGTTTGGAAAAAAATCTCTGAACACAGTCAATTAAGTCGTTCTCATCGAAATGGTTTTGTGGTATACTGGACATGGCATAAATCTCCTTTGTAAAAATGGTTTCTAGTCAATTCCATTATACCAAACGGAACAGGTTTATGCCTTTTTTATTGGCTGAAATATTGAATTTTCAAGGTTCAACACACCGTATCGGTGTGGGAAGTTTTAGT
>NZ_JBBMEK010000500.1:0-808 GCF_040096555.1 Coprococcus intestinihominis
CGACAAATACCTACAGTGATCCCGGAAATATCACAATATCCGGTGAGAAGAAATGGGATGATTACAACAACGGGGAAGGACTTCGCCCATCCGTTTCAGACTTCAAAGTTACACTGACACGTCATACAAACAATGAAAAGGGTCAGCAAAACAAAGTAGATGCAACTAAGATCACACTGGAGGTAAAAGATCAGAAAGACGAAAGTGTCAAAATGCCATATATTGTCTGGAATACAGGCAAGGATAATACCTCGGATACTTGGACCTATACAATCTACAATCTGGAACGCTATGGCGCAAACGGAATGCCGTATATCTATACGCTTTCCGAAGAACAGGTTACAGGCTATAAGAAAGCACCGGACATCACAAAAACAGCAGATACGGAGAAACTTCAGCTGGGAACAATGACCAACGGCTTTAATGGTTCTTATTATGTCCGCAAGAACTGGATGGACGGAAATAATAAGTATAATCTGCGTCCGAATAGTATAACTGTGAAATTGCAGCGTTCCGTGGATAATGGCATAAGCTGGGAAGATATTGAATGGAAGACTGAATACGGCAGCTATGATGAGACAACAGGAAAATGGACCGGTCTGCCAAGTGTAATGACAAATGAAAGCGGAATATCCATCGTATCTGTTACATTAAATGCATCGAATGTGATTCGAAATACAAGAAATAATTCCTGGGGATATACCTTTACGAATCTGCCGGTGCAGAACAAAGAAGGAAAGACCTATACCTACCGCTGTGTGGAAACGGCAATCGGAGGTGTTCCGATCAATGAGATTATACAGGAAGA
>NZ_JBBMEK010000501.1:0-807 GCF_040096555.1 Coprococcus intestinihominis
ATCAAAGAGCTTATCTTTGTCACTAATATCATCATAATACTGGCAATATTCCTGGAAGCTGAAAGGAAACACATGAATTTCAATATAGCGTCCGGTAAACAGAGTTGCCAGATCTGCACTCAACAGGAAAGCATTAGAGCCTGTTACATAGATGTCGTATTTTCCCTTAGAGTACAGGCTATTGATTGCCAACTCAAACTTGGGACACATCTGAACCTCGTCTACAAACAGGTAGTTCGTTTTTCCTTCCTGATAATGTTCTTCCACATAGGCGTGTAAGGCATGGTATTCCTTGATTTCTTCATACGCCAAATCCATGAAGTCGATGAAGATAATATTGATGTTTTCAAAATTGCTTTTCAGATACGCAATATACGCCTGCATCAATTTGGACTTACCAGATCGACGAATGCCCGTGATGATCTTGATGTCAGGAGTACCATTCAGTTCAATGATTCTATCGAGATATTTTGCTCTCGTGATTGTTTTCATATAGTCACCCGCTTTCAAAAATTGAAGTTTTTTCATTTCTCGAAACCGCTTCGCTGTACTTATTATACTGTCTGCTAATAGTATATGCAAGATGTCACTTTCAAAAACGCAAATTTTTTTATTTTTTGAAAGCGGAAACTATGTAAAGGCAACCCGAAGGCTGCCCCAGGCATCAAGCCTATCCTGTTTACACAGGTTCATTATCATCTTCATCGACGGAGCTATCTTCATCGTCGTCCTCAAACTCCGGATCGTACCCATAGTCCTCGTCATCGTCCACATAATCAGCATCTGGGTCAGGCTTTGCCGCTTCCT
>NZ_JBBMEK010000502.1:0-791 GCF_040096555.1 Coprococcus intestinihominis
ATCATCTCTGTCTCCAGAGGTCCTAACTTCCTTCGTCCTGCCTGCCCATAACCAGGGTGTCAGCTATGCTCCTTTACGGGGTCATATGCCCCATGGTGACTATTTCTGCCGACTACTGGCTCATTCTTTGTATTATTGATTACTGACTCGCTTCCTGTTCCAGCACTGTGATCAGTGGACGTTATCTGTTACATTCTGCTTGATTCAGTGGCTGTCCACTTGACAGCCTCCATTACAGTTACTTGTCTTTCTTACGCGGCCTGTAGATAAACTGCCGGTCTCTTGATGTCACTGACCATCTTTTTCGGATCATAATCCACGCCTTTTGTCAGCATGGCATAAAAGACACGTATCAGCTTGGCTGCAATTGCCATAAGTGACTGCATTTTCTTCAACGGATTCAACCTTCTGGTTGTATAATAATTGTGGAGTTCCCTGAACTCCTGGTTCTTCGACACAAGTGACATTGCAACCTCAAAGAGCAAATATCTGAGTCTCTTTCGACCTCGTCTGCTTATTGTTGTCTCGCCCTTGTGCTTTCCCGAACTATTTTCAACCAATGCCAATCCTGCAAGCTTCTGCAGTTCTTTCGGATTGTTGAAGCGGCTGATATCTCCTACTTCTGCAAGGAACCCTGACACTGTCCTGATCCCCACACCTTTGATCTCTAACAGCTTTTCAGCCATCGGAATCTTTCTTACCAGTTCTTCAATTAGAACCATAACTTCCTGTAGACGTGTATTTCTGGATTCATAGTCCTCCAAAAGCATTCGGATTTCCATTCTTGCAGA
>NZ_JBBMEK010000503.1:0-772 GCF_040096555.1 Coprococcus intestinihominis
AGTGACATAAATCACGCTCCATTGTTCAAGTGCTGCGCAGATACGCGCAGTGTATAATTTATAAAAATGTTTTCATTTAAATACCTATGAAATTGTAGCACACTCCGTCAGAAAATACTAGTACATCGTTTCGCAAATAACCGGCCTGATCCGCAGACAAGTGAGGTATCTGATATTTTGAAAAGGATGTATATGATATATTCATTGGACAAAAGGACTAAAAAGCTGTTTGAAAGTTTATACTACTATAAAGGAGTTGGTGTCTGTCTGTAAAGACAGCGGAAAGGATAGAAAAATGATAGCTTTGTGTAAGTTCCTGTTCCTATTTGTATTCGGGGGCAGTATTTATTATGGTATTGAAATGTTTACCCGGGGATTTTCTCATTGGAGTATGTTTATTCTAGGCGGTATCTGTTTCATTTTATGCGGACGCCTCAATGAGAAGCAGAGGGGTAGATATACGCTGCTGCAGCAAATGTTTCTGTCGATGTTGATGATCACTTTTCTTGAATTTTGTGCAGGGGTAATTTTAAATCTGTGGCTGAAACTGGATATATGGGATTACAGTCGGATACCCTTTAATCTTTATGGACAAATCTGTCTGCCCTATGCGGCGGTTTGGTTTGTGTTAAGTGCGGCAGCTATTGTGGCGGATGATTATCTTAGATATTGGCTCTATGGAGAAGAAAAACCATCTTATCGCTTATAGTCGCTACATTGTTATTAAATTATCATAATATTGTCGATTATTGATAAATTTTATGAAAAATAA
>NZ_JBBMEK010000504.1:0-758 GCF_040096555.1 Coprococcus intestinihominis
ATGGATATTTCCAAAATTCCTGCTTATAAACGTGAAATTAATACCGTTTTCCAGAAGTATGCATTATTTCCGCATATGAACGTGTTTGACAATGTGGCTTTTGGTCTGAATATCAAGAAGATGGATAAGGCTGTGATCAAGACCAAAGTAGAGCGGATGCTGTCCATGGTCGGCCTGGCGAATTATGGTTCCAAGGACGTTACTTTATTGTCCGGCGGTCAGCAGCAGCGTGTTGCCATTGCCAGAGCCCTGGTGAATGAACCGAAGGTACTGCTTCTGGATGAACCGTTAGGCGCTCTGGATGCCAGACTGCGTAAGGAGATGCAGACAGAGCTGAAGAAGATCCAGAAGGAAGTGGGTATCACTTTCGTGTTTGTTACCCATGACCAGGAGGAGGCGCTCTCCATGTCTGATACAGTAGTTGTTATGAATGAGGGAACTATTCAGCAGATCGGTACCCCGATTGACATTTACAATGAACCGGAGAACCGCTTTGTGGCAGGCTTCATCGGTGAGTCGAATATTATCGAAGGTGTCATGATCAAGGATTTCCTGGTGGCTTTTGACGATTTTGAGTTTATCTGTGTGGATAAGGGCTTCCCTGAGAATGAGCCTGTGGATGTGGTGATCCGTCCTGAGGATATTGATATTGTGCAGCCGGATAAAGCTAATTTGAAGGGTATCGTCAAATCTGTGACTTTCAAGGGTGTGCATTATGAGACGATTGTTACTACAAAATACCGCGATTACAGAATCGA
>NZ_JBBMEK010000505.1:0-756 GCF_040096555.1 Coprococcus intestinihominis
AGATAAGCACACATCCTGTCTGCCGCCCCTTCTGAAAGATAATGGTCATATATATTCTCCAGTCCAAACAACTGCCCCGCATTGATATTTCTCTGCAAATGATGGCCCATGGACAGCATCTGTATCATTCGCACTGCCATCGGCACGTTTTCATTTTCTATCAGTTTCCAGAAAGCATCCCGGCCGTCTAAAAGCTGTGAAAAAAGCAGTTCATCAAAATCCCCATAGTCCTCTGAATGCCCTTTTTTCTCATCATAAATGAGATTCAGTCTGTCCTGTGACAAAATCATCCGCGCTGCCTCCGGGCATGACAAAGACAATGACAATTCCCTGACATTTTCATATTCTTCTTCATGCCTCGGATACTGTCTACATGTTTTACAAAACAGTTTTTTCCCGGCTTCCGTATAAATATCGCAGAGATTTTCCTCATTTAGGAAAGCACATCTTCTGTCATACTGCTTAAAACTTTTTCTCTTAAAATTAATTGAATTGCGCAGACGATTACCGAAACCGCCGGGATATTTCTTATACTTTTCAAGGGTTTTGTCATCAATGACAATCTCCCATCCCGCACAGCACGTATCCGGACATTCTCCGCCGATACATGTAAACTGCCGGTAATAATCCGGATATACATACTCCATTGTCGTCACTCCCTGTTGTCTTTTTATTATTTACTAAAACTTCCCACACCGATACGGTGTGTTGAACCTTGAAAATTCAATATTTCAGCCAATAAAAAAGGCATAAACC
>NZ_JBBMEK010000506.1:0-754 GCF_040096555.1 Coprococcus intestinihominis
GGCAGCTCGCCGGACCGTTCTACAAAAAGTACGCGGTCGGACCTTAACGTCCTCCCACAGCTTGCAGACACAGGGTTTCAGGTGCTCTTTCACTCCCCTCCCGGGGTCCTTTTCACCTTTCCTTCACAGTACTATGCGCTATCGGTCACTGAGTAGTATTTAGCCTTGGAGGGTGGTCCCTCCGACTTCCCACAAGGTTTCCCGTGTCTCGTGGTACTCTGGATCCTGTCCGCTGCCTTCCGTTTTCGCCTATGGGGCTTTCACCCTCTCTGGCCGGCTTTCCCAAAACCGTTCGGCTAACTTCCAGCTCACTTTCGACAGTCCGTAACCCCGGTGTGCACGCACACCGGTTTGGGCTCTTTCCCTTTCGCTCGCCGCTACTCAGGAAATCGATGTTTCTTTCTCTTCCTCCGGGTACTTAGATGTTTCAGTTCCCCGGGTTCCCTTCATACACCTATGGATTCAGTGCATGATGACAGGAGTTCTTCCTGCCGGGTTCCCCCATTCAGACATCCGCGGCTCAATGGATATTTGCTCCTCCCCGCGGCTTTTCGCAGCTTATCACGTCTTTCGTCGGCTCTCAGTGCCAAGGCATCCGCCCTGTGCCCTATCTTGCTTGACCTTTCGTTCCCACATCATGTAGCGTCATGATGCGGTCGGTTCTATTTCTTCGATTTCTTTTGAAATCTGTAAATCTTTTCTTTTCGATGATTTACGGCTTGATGTGTTTCTGATATGCAGTTTTCAAGGTACA
>NZ_JBBMEK010000507.1:0-752 GCF_040096555.1 Coprococcus intestinihominis
TGGCACAATATATGCAGTAATTTGATCCTTCCTTTTCTGTCAGGCAGATCAATGCAGATACTTCTGTCAAATCTTCGGACCAATGCCGGATCCAACGCACCTGTACTGCCATTATTGCCTCCCATATTGGTAGCAGCCATCACAAGCACCGGTCTCTTGGCAGAACTTTTAAATCCATCCATTTCTGTCAACAGCGCATTCAGGATTTCCTGCCGTCCATCTCCCGTATCACTCTCTGTCCTTCTGCGCCCAATAGCATCAATTTCATCAATAAACAAAACAGCCGGTGCGTACTTTCTGGCAATAGAAAATATCCTATGAACCGATTGCGGCCCTTCTCCCGCCCATCTGCTGATAAACTGATCTGCAGACGCTGTCAGGAAAGTAACATCTGATTCTGAAGCCATTACTTTGGCCAGCGATGTCTTACCTGTCCCCGGCGGTCCATAAAGCAGCAGCCCTTTCGGAGCCTTGGCCCCCTTCTTCAAAAAGCTGTCGCTGTCTTCCAAATATTTCTGGAAATACTGTAATTCAGATTTTGCATCCTCAGATATCACAATGTCTTCCCAATGCAGATCTGGTTTTTCATTCGCTGACAGAATCGCATTCTGTTCATCTGCATCTACTGCTGTCGTCATTCTCAGGTCGAAGACCCGTATTGTACCAACTGTACCATCCTCACTCAGGAACTGTACCGTTTCGTAAGACAGCACCTGATGTTTCAGCGCCAATGTATCCATCGCTTTTTGCTG
>NZ_JBBMEK010000508.1:0-748 GCF_040096555.1 Coprococcus intestinihominis
TGACCGGGGATCTCGTGAAAGCCTATCCATTTCTCTCCGATGCCGAAGCCCAGCGTTTCGGCACGGGTAAGGAGGAAATCGGC
The DNA here is from genome assembly GCF_040096555.1 of Coprococcus intestinihominis. Classification (NCBI taxonomy): domain Bacteria; kingdom Bacillati; phylum Bacillota; class Clostridia; order Lachnospirales; family Lachnospiraceae; genus Coprococcus; species Coprococcus intestinihominis. Next base: position 84 of record NZ_JBBMEK010000508.1, read on the forward strand.
AAATGTCCCCGCTGCGGCTCTCCGGTCTACGTCGGCAAGGGCAATTTCTACTGCTCGAACAAGGAATGCTCCTTCTGCCTGTGGGAAGACAACAAGTTCTTTTCCAGCAAGAAAAAGAAGCTGACCAAGAGGATTGCAAAGGAGCTGCTGGACAAGGGCTGGTGCCGCGTGACCGGGCTTTACACGCCGAAGAAGCCTCAGCTCTACGATGCGGTGATCCGGCTGGATGACAGCGGCGGCAAATACGTCAGCTTCAAGATGGAGTTTGACCGATGAACCGTCCGAAGTATGTTGCCTCTTGCAGCGGAGGCAAAGACAGCGTAGCGACGCTCCTGCTGGCAGCACAGCACAAGGAGCCGCTGGACGAGGCAGTTTTCAGCGAAGTCATGTTTGATCAGGACACAAGCGGTGAAGTCCCGGAACACCGGGACTTCATCTATGACCGGCTCAAGCCCTTCTGCGAAAAGGAGCTGGGCATCAAGTTCACCATTCTCCATGCAGACAAGACCTACGATGACGTATTCCATCATGTCATCACCCGCGGACCGCATAAGGGCGAGGTTCGCGGCTTCGCATGGGCTGGTATGTGTGCAGTCAATCGGGACTGCAAAATCCCGCCCGTCCGCAAGTACAATGCCGCGCTCTCGCCGGACACTGTGAGCTAT
>NZ_JBBMEK010000509.1:0-731 GCF_040096555.1 Coprococcus intestinihominis
ATATTTTCTCCTCCGGATATGATGATATCTTCCCTTCGGTTGAGAATGTACAGAAACCCCTCCTTATCAAGGTATCCGATATCTTTTGTATTAAAATAACCTGTAATTACTTTTCTTCCCATATAGCCATTGATAAGCATGGGGCTTTTTAACCAGATTTCTCCAATCCCGTCTTTATCCGGGTTTTTTATGAAAATTTTCACTCCTGGCAATGGTTTTCCTACCGAGTCTATCTTTTCCGGGAATTCTAAAATATTGAAGGTTGTACTCTGGCTAAAAGTTTCTGTCATCCCATATGTCTTATACACAGGAATCCCTATTTCCATACACCTATATATTAATAGCTGTGGAATGAATTCCCCGCCTAACAAGAGCATTCTTAAACGATTTTCTTGGATATCATTAATCATGTCTTTTAACATAGTTGGAACCATTGAAACCATATTTACACTGCCCTTTTTTATAAGTTCCAAAACCAGTTCTTTTTTATATTTACAAATGGTTACCCTTGTCCCATTATATAAGCTGCGGAATAATATTGATAAACCACTCACATGGAAAATGGGAAGTATTACCAGCCAATTATCTTCTTTAAATACTCCCAATACTTGCGCTGAAGCCTTTACATGTGCATATACTTGTTTCCAGCGTATAGGGACTGATTTAAAGCTCCCAGTTGTCGCGCTTGTATTCATGATAACTGCAATCTGTTCTTCATCTGTCTCCCAGTC
>NZ_JBBMEK010000510.1:0-726 GCF_040096555.1 Coprococcus intestinihominis
CCCAGTTCGTGTGCAGCAACGATGCGCTGCTCTTCTTCAGAAAGGAAACTGCTGATCATGACATAGATCGTCTGGCAGCTCATGAAGCAGTAACCTTTTAATTTCTTATAATTCGATGTTTCTCCGACTACGACGTTCATGCAGTCGAGAAGTTCAAAAGGGTCTCTGGTCTTAAAGCGTTTGACCAGTTTTTCCACTTTTGCGTAGATATAACTATTTCCCAAATAAATCACCTCAAAAGATCCGTTATCTCAAAGATGCGGAGAGTTCCCCACAAGTATAATGTACTCCAAATGCTGTACAATAAAAAGGACACTTACTTTTCATTGAGATACTTTTTCGGTGTAAACTTCTTGGCACGTCTTTTGGAATCCAGATAAAGCATCTGGATCTCATCCATGAAAGCGGTTTTATCTTCATCAGATAATTCTCCACCGGCGAACATAGCGGCTGCCTGTTCCAGAATCTGCTGTGCCTGTTTCGCACCTCTGGATCCATATTGTTCTGTGGCTTCTGTAATAAAGGATTCCTCTTCTGTCATGAGATAAGAAACATCACATCCCAGAGTATCCGCAAGTTTCTGATAAAGTTCATGCTGCTTTGGATAACGTCCTTCTTTCTCCCATCCGCCCACTGTTCTTAAAGATACGCCAACTACCTGAGCCAGTTGGGTCTGACTCATATCCTTTGTCTTTCTCAATGTTTTTACTTTCTCACCGAATGTCA
>NZ_JBBMEK010000511.1:0-707 GCF_040096555.1 Coprococcus intestinihominis
CTCGCTCAGAAATCTGGAATTGCCCAGTCATCTATTTCTACATTGCTAAACAGGAAGAGTGTTCCAACGATTCAGACTCTTGAGAAAATATGTGAGGGATTCGATATCACCCTTGCCCAGTTTTTTGCAGGTGATGAAGAAATTCCTGATTTAACAGCAGATCAGAAACAGCTGCTTTCTGACTGGAATGCGATGGATGAACATCAAAAAGAGCTGGTAAAAGCGTATATACAGGGCATTATTAGAAAATAAGGACGTCTGTGCTGAGGGATGGCATAGTACGTCCTTATTTCAGCTTCGGGGGTTTTTATGAAACGATATAATATTTTATGATTTGTACTTCTAATAGGAATTACGCTATGTGGTTGCCAGGCACATCCTGCAGAAACATCAAAAACAAAACAACAGTTAGATCAGACGGATTATGAATCTGATGATGACTTTGAATTGTCACTTCAATCATCAATCGGTAAAGAACAATGTTTTATTTGCGGAACACCGGCTGGTGGTCTTCTGGAATATTATAGAAAATTCGATTCGATTGGGATCATCCATTGGGCCGATATGTCAGTCACTGACACCCGGATCCGGAAATATGATGATGATGGAAATGAAAAGATTGATTCTGGACATATGAGCACAATGGTAAATTCTTTTGGAGAGGATTATGGTTCTATTATGACACACTCTCAACCGGATAGATGTAT
>NZ_JBBMEK010000512.1:0-691 GCF_040096555.1 Coprococcus intestinihominis
CTTAATCAGCCGCTGCAGCTCAACACTCATTGTCTTCTGCGCCTGGCTTAACTCATCGACACTTTCACCAAGAGCCTTCACATGACTGTTCAGGGCACCACCCATCCTGTCAACAAAGGCATCTACAATCTTCTCCAGGGAATTTGCCTGTTCCTTATGAAAATCCAGCATCATGGAATCCAGGGACTGAATGATCCTGTCAAATACCGGTGTCAATGTCTCTGCCATCTGATAGCCCAGACGTTCACCGAGGCGCTCATCCAGAAGCTCTTTGATTTCCTGCATCAATGCATTGTTCTCTGCCTGACGGCTGTCCATACGTTCGGCCATCGCTTTCTGTGAAACCGGTTCTAAGGCACTATTGAAAGCATCATAAAAATGATTCAGCTCCTGTGTCAGTCCTGTTGTGATTCTTCTGAAAATAATGTTGTAAAGAATAGATAATGTTACGCCATATATGGATGTATAGAAAGCCACATTCAGACCGCCTACCAGTGCTTCAACAGATGATGTCATCTGATCTGCATTGGAAAAATCAAAGCTGCGCAGTCCTAATACCAGTCCCAGAAAAGTTCCCAGAATACCTAATGCAGTTAAAATACCGGCAACCTGTGTACACACATTGTAATTACAGGATTCCAGAAGTTCACTCTCAAAAATATAGTCCTCCACATCGCAATCCATCCCGTCT
>NZ_JBBMEK010000513.1:0-684 GCF_040096555.1 Coprococcus intestinihominis
ACTTCTTGAAAAGGAAATTACAAACACGATCGAGGTAATAGCTGACATGGATGAACTTCGGAAGCTGGTCAGTGAATACGGAAAAATCGGATCGAATCTCAATCAGATTGCAAGGTATTTTAACACCGGCGGAGAATGGTCTGAGGAAATAAAGGATGAAATCCGGCAATGTATTTCCGAACTGTTCTCTTTGAGAAAAGAAGTATTACGAATGGCAGGTGAATTACATGGCCATAATCAAACACATTAAAAGCAGAAATGCGAACTATTCTGATGCTCTGGAATATTTGCTTTTTCAACACAATGAAAAAACAGGAAAACCGGTTCTGGATGATTCCGGCAGAAAGATCCTGCGGGAAGAATTTTATATGGATGGACTAAACTGTGATCCGATGTCTTTTGACAAAGAGTGCGAGAAGACTAATCAGTTTTTTCACAAAAATCAGAAAAGAGGAGATATCAAAAGCCATCATTACATCATCAGTTTTGATCCGGCAGATACAACAGAATGTGGACTTAACGGCGAAAAAGCCCAGGCTCTTTGTCTGGAATTTGCCCGCAAAAACTTTCCCGGCTATCAGGCATTGGTAGTCACTCATACGGATGGACACAATGGCTCCGGTAATATTCATACCCATATCGTCATCAACAGTGTCCGCAAATATGCGGTTGAACGACAAAACT
>NZ_JBBMEK010000514.1:0-683 GCF_040096555.1 Coprococcus intestinihominis
CAGGGTTTGGTGTCTTTAAGCTTTCATTGATACCATCAAGGAAACCGCCGAAACGGACAACATCCATACCGTATTTCTCAGCCAGCTCTGCAACAGTGCCTTTCTCAACTTCTACAGGTTCTGTCAGCATCTTTTCATAGACAGCCTTCTCCTGCATATAGTAATCTGTCCAGAACTTCTGTGCTGTTGCCTGATCTGTATTGTACTGGTTTGCAAGTACTTCCCAATCTTCCATTAAACTCATGTTATTCACCTTATCCTTTATTTTATAAAATTTAATGACAATTTCTGTATTCTGCCTCTGAAAAAGAAACAGGACACACCTTATCAAATTATAAAAGATGTGTCCTGTTTTGTCAAATCATTTATGTGCAGGATATTATCTGAAATTATTATTTTCCGCTGCAGCATAAGCGGCATCAAAGAAATATTCCTGGGAATTGAGGGGAGCGTTCTCTTCCGGTGTCAAACAGACATAGGTGCCGTCCGGCTGCTGCTCTCTTGCTTTAACATTATAAATCCGGGCGCGCGCCTCTGTCCCGAAAATATAGATTCTTGAATGCTCAAGAAAACGTCCCACAATGCTGATGATCAGGATATTGTCTGTAAGATCTTCAATGCCGGACCGCAGACAGCAGATGCCGCGGATCACCATGTCAATTTTTACACCAGCTTCAGATGCT
>NZ_JBBMEK010000516.1:0-676 GCF_040096555.1 Coprococcus intestinihominis
CAGAAATCCGTATCCGATCTTGCACTGACAGTCGCTTCTACTCGTGAGAAAGTAATTATGATTGAGGCAGGTGCCAATGAAGTACCTGAAGACAAGATGATCGAGGCTATTTATGCAGCTCATGATGTTAACCAGGAGATCATCAAATTCATCGATCAGATTGTTGCAGAATGCGGCAAAGAGAAGAAGGATTATGAGCATTATGCTATTCCTGAAGAATTAAATGCAGCTATGAAGGAACTCTTTCCGCCAGAAGCAATGGAAGAAGCTGTATTTGCAGATGAGAAGCAGACAAGAGATGCCAACATCCGTGTTATTAAAGACAAGCTTGCAGAAGCATTTGCAGATAAGGAAGAGTGGCTGCCTCTGATTGACGATGCTGTTTATCAGTATCAGAAGAAGACAGTACGTAAGATGATTCTCAAGGATCACAAGCGTCCTGACGGCCGTGCTATTGATCAGATTCGTCCGCTTGCAGCAGAAATCGACCTGTTTGCAAGAACGCACGGTTCTGCAATGTTCACAAGAGGTCAGACACAGATTTGTACCATCACAACACTGGCACCATTATCAGATGCCCAGAAGGTAGATGGCCTGAATGAATTTGTGACAAGCAAACGTTATATGCATCATTATAACTTCCCATCATACTCAGTGGGTGAGACAAAGCCTTCAA
>NZ_JBBMEK010000517.1:0-669 GCF_040096555.1 Coprococcus intestinihominis
TGACGTGGTAGAACTTGCACAGGCAAAGCATTGCAGCAGCAAGATCATTATTGGCGGTGCCGTTACAACTCAGAGTTTTGCAGATGAGATTGGTGCCGATGGATATTCGCGGGATGCTGCGGAAGCCGTGCATCTTGTGGAACGATTATTGAATAAATAGGCTTCTTGCTTCAGATGAGTCATTTTGACAGGAAGCAGTTGAGAGTTGCTGTTTGGAAAGGAAAAGGAAATGGTCAATATCATAGAAATCCATGATTTTTCAGCACCGGAGTTGGATATTTATGCCCGTTGGACGGAGAATCAGTTGTTGAACCGCAAAGATCCGGCAAATGCCATGTTTATTGCTGAAAGCCCAAAGGTGATTCAGACGGCTTTGGATGCAGGATATGAGCCGATATCCTGTCTTGTTGAGAAGAAACATGTGGAGGGACAGGCTGCTCCCATATTGGCTCAGTGCGGGGATATTCCGGTGTATGCAGCTGAATTTGATGTGCTGACCCAGCTGACAGGGTTTGGGTTGACGAGAGGTATGCTCTGTGTCATGCGAAGAAAAGATTTGCCGTCAGTGGAAGATGTCTGCAAAAATGCCCGAAGAATTGCAATTCTGGAGGATGTTATGAATCCGACGAATGTGGGGGCAATTTTCCGTTCAGCGGCGGCTCTGGGAAT
>NZ_JBBMEK010000518.1:0-664 GCF_040096555.1 Coprococcus intestinihominis
CGACCGCCAGATTCTTCGCTGTATCCTCTATCTGCAGCCAGATACGCCCTTTTGCCGCCAGTTCACTGACGCTGGCTTTGACATAAGCGGAAAAGACATATTTCTTTCCTGCCTTTACCGTCAGGTTCTGGTAGGCTGCACCGTCACCGGAGGCCGCTGTGCTGCGGATACGGATACACTTTGTGCCGATATAGGCTTCACCCGCCGCACTGTCTTCCACCACAACGTGATCCGCATTGCTGTAACGTGTCCAGCCTGCCATACCGCCTGTGACGCCCCTCAGATACTGCGGGGATACATAGCGCAGGTCTGTGGCCGCGGACAGTTTGTTCTTGTTCTTTGCCGTATCCAGATACTGCCATGCGGCACCGTAACCGGCATCATTGCGCACACTGACGGTACGCCCTGCATTGTCAAAGAGATAGACTTCTTTTCTTCCTTTGCTGTCTGTAAAGCTTGTCCGGTTATGTCCGTAAGCCAGTGCCAGGCTCTGTCCCTCTGTGCTGCCGGCATATTCCGTGACTTTGCTGACCCTGTAAGGGGCCCGGCTGCCATAGCTGTACTGTACTTTATAGCCGTAAGGGTCCGCCGCTGTCAGCATCATGCCCTTGCCCGCTGCCGTGTCATAAGTAAAGCGGCTCACGGCACCGTCCGGGTCTGTGAT
>NZ_JBBMEK010000519.1:0-661 GCF_040096555.1 Coprococcus intestinihominis
TTTCGGCTGCTTTCCCCTATCGTATTGGAGCAGGCTTTAAAAAAAGCAGGGACAGAACTATTAGAGCCATATCTCCACTTTGAAATTTATGCACCGCAGGAATATCTCTCACGGGCGTATCATGATGCTCCAAGGTATTGTGCAGATATTGTAAGTACTCAGATAAAGAATGACGAGGTCATTCTGAAAGGAGAAATCCCTGCTAGATGTATTCAAGAATACAGGAACGATTTAACTTATTTCACAAATGGGCAGGGAGTCTGCTTGACAGAGTTAAAAGGATACCAGCCAGCTATTGGTAAATTTATTTGCCAACCCCGCCGCCCGAATAGCCGTATAGATAAGGTTCGGCATATGTTCCACAAGTTAGCTTAACAGCTTGCAAAAGTCATATAAAATGAGATTTGAAAGGAGAATGTAACTTCATGTTTGCTAAAAATTCAAAGGCATATTCTGTCTACCTGCTGTTCCGATTTGTCTGTTCCCTGGCGGTTTCTATGTCCACAGTGCTTTCCATCGTGTACCACCTGGAGGTGGTGCAGCTGGATGCTTTCCAGCTTGTCCTGGTAGGGACGGTTCTGGAGACCTCCTGCTTTCTGTTCGAGATACCCACCGGTGTGGTGGCGGATTTGTATAGCCGTCGGCGCTCGGTGCTGATTGG
>NZ_JBBMEK010000520.1:0-656 GCF_040096555.1 Coprococcus intestinihominis
GGTTCCCTTCTCCTGACAGACCTCGGAGATCTTTGAGGATAAAAACAGCTGTCTGCTGGCATTCAGGATCTGTGTACAGAGGTCTTCTTTCATTTTTGGTGTCATCATAATGCTTTGTTGCCTCCTTTCAGGAATGCTTCGTCATAGATCTCCAATGATGGACCGGTCTCTGGCGGAGTACTGATCCCATATCCAGTGATCCGGGCAGCCAGTACTGATGCATCACAAATATTAATATTCCCTCTGGCACATGCCATTTCCATTGCAGAAGCAGCAGCCTGAAAGCCATACTGATTTGTAAGTTCGTTCATGATCCTCAGGCAATCCTTAAGTTTCTCTTTCGGCTGTGCATCCATGTATGTACGCAGGGCATCCGGGGTTTCCTGTCTGAGTCCACTGTTTCCCCATGCTCCAGAGTTTTTCATAAGAACAGCAAGAGTAGTCGTATAATCACTGACATCGCTCCTGTTGTCGCCAAATACACGTTTATGTGTGGTAATGACCTGTCCTCCTTCGGTAAGGATATCGACTGTGTGGGCATGAATTCCAACCAGTACCTTTTGATTGGCATTTTCAGGTCTTGTTGAATAAAAATGTTTTCCATCCATGCAGACTTTTCCATAACCATCTGCCTTCAGCCATTCATATCTGCATAC
>NZ_JBBMEK010000521.1:0-655 GCF_040096555.1 Coprococcus intestinihominis
GGCGGATCGACACGTATTCCGGCTGTTCAGGACAAGGTTCGGAGGATGCTTGGCATGGAACCATCCAAGGGTATCAATCCGGATGAATGTGTTGCCATGGGGGCAGCTATTCAGGCCGGCAAGCTAAGCGGCAGTCTGCCGGAGAATTCTGCGGCAAGTTCCATTATTTTGATGGATGTGACGCCATTATCTCTGTCCATTGAAACGGTGGGCGGCATTGCGACACATTTGATCGAACGGAATACGACTATCCCGGTCAGACACAGTCAGATATTCACAACAGCAGCAAACTTCCAGACATCGGTTGATATCAAGGTGTATCAGGGCGAGCGCCAGTTTGTCAAGGACAATACGCTGCTTGGCAATTTCAAGCTCAGTGGTATCAAGCGGGCTATGGCCGGCGTACCGCAGATTGAAGTTACTTTTGATATTGATGTCAACGGTATTTTGACGGTAGCTGCCAAGAATATGGGAACAGGAAAAGCACAGCAGATTACGATCACATCGCGTTCGAATCTTTCAGAGGAAGAGATACAGCAAGCGGTTCGTGAGGCAGAGATGTATGAACAGGAAGATGGCGAGAGAAAAGGCTATTATGAACTCCACTCAGAATCAGAAGTGCTGATCGCCAAGACAGAGCAGGCGCTGAAGAAGG
>NZ_JBBMEK010000522.1:0-646 GCF_040096555.1 Coprococcus intestinihominis
AATCGCTATTTTGTTAGCTGAAGTATTGAATTTTCAAGGTGCGAAGCCCATTTTAGGTATGGGAAGTCTTAGTTATTAATCTGTCAGCAATTCCTTACACTTTCCACCTCAAGTGCTTCAGACTGTGCGGAATTGCTGTATGAATCTACATTTTTTACGGAGGCTTTTATTATGGCAATGGAATTGCTTTTTGAGAATCACACACAATTGGATGAAGACATCATCCATCATATTATTGAGAAGGATTATAAACGTCCTGAGAAGTTGAAACAGTATCATGTGATGACACTGCTGGTAGGTATTCTGGCTGCACTGGCTGCTGTTTATTTCGGACGTCTGGGCATTCTCACGCATCAGATGCTGACTCTGCTGTGTACCATCGCACTGATCGCTGTCTGCATCTATTCCTTCTACAGCTACTACCAGAACATGCCGAAGAATCAGATCAAAGCCAGGCAGAACACCTACAGTGAAAGCCTTCTGATTCCCCGCAAAATGAAAGTTTACAAGAATGTCATGTACCAGTCTGCAGGCAAGAGCCACGGCGAGTACCGCCTCTTCCAATTTACCGGCATCGAAACCTGGTCCCACTACTTTCTGCTCCGCTACGAGAACAGCTACGTCGTCATGGACAAAAACGGCTTCA
>NZ_JBBMEK010000523.1:0-645 GCF_040096555.1 Coprococcus intestinihominis
TGCTGCTGATATTGCATGTCCTTATATCCCTTATAAAAAATAATCGCTGTTAAAACGCTAAACAAACATATAAAAACAATTATACTAAACAGAATGTACTCTCCCTGAATAAAGAATCCTTCAACATCGTTGTTAAAAAGATACTCTCCAATCATTATTTCTGCCAAAACAAAAAGTGTCAGATATCTATAATCCTTTTTATAACGACGTTGAACTAGTGGAGCACCTTTCATACGATAACACAACCACAAAGATACGCTAATAGTTACTGCCATTCCACAGATATGTATCCAATGCCATCCAAGGCCATCTGCAACTGTCACATAGTTTTTTAAATGAATATGCTCCAAATAGCATAATGTAAAAACATATAGATGCCTAAAGACATAAACTGTGTACCAATAAACAAAAAATTGCACAAAAACCTGCCAAAAATATGTATCATAAAAAATAATCAATAAAATGAATATTCCAATACCCGTTATAAGCTCACCAATAGATGAAAACTTATAAAAATAAATATTTCCAGCATCAAAAGCAATCCCAAAAATTACTAATATCCAATATAATACCTTCGTCCACAACTTTTCCCACCGGAAGTGCCCCGGCGATACAGCCAACCTGATGCCGCACAGAGTCACCGTT
>NZ_JBBMEK010000524.1:0-641 GCF_040096555.1 Coprococcus intestinihominis
GTATGGACAGTATGCTGATCGTTATGGCAAATGGTATGGCCGATCTGTTTGGTAAGGCTTACATTATTGTATCACCGCTCATTGGTGTTATCGGTGCCTTTATCTCGGGTTCAGCAACTGTATCAAATACATTATTCTCAACACTGCAGTTTGCAGCAGCGATTCGTCTTGGACTGCCGGCTGTGTTAATTGTAGCGATGCAGGTTATGGGCGGAGCCATGGGCAACATGGTTTGTGTCAACAATATCGTTTCAGCATGTGCAACCTGTGGTACAGTAGGAACTGAAGGACGTCTGATCCGTTCTAACATTGTTCCTTGTCTGATTTATGCTGTTCTGACGATTTTAATCCTCGGCGGCATGATTATGGCTGGTATCGACCCGGCAGCAGCACTTCACTAAGTGCGTAATTCCCTTTAGTTAATTTACCGGTACATCGTTATTGCGAAAACGATGTACCAGGTCATATACTTCCTCGATATATGTTTTCTGCAGGTGATAACTGCAAACCACCACATTATTAAAACATAAAAAGTCGTATCCGTTGCTTTAATGGGATGAAGCAGGGATGCGGCTTTTTATGTTTAATAATGCGGCAGTTTGCTTTTAATAAGAATGGTTTTATGATATAATGAGCGTTAG
>NZ_JBBMEK010000525.1:0-635 GCF_040096555.1 Coprococcus intestinihominis
TTCCAAAACGGAACGTTATTTCCCGTTTATCACGGAAGCGCTAAAAACAATCTGGGGATTCGGCAGCTTATAGAAGTGATTGCCAGTAAGTTTTATTCATCAACGCCTGAAGGTCAATCTGAACTATGCGGGCAGGTTTTTAAGATTGAATATTCAGAGAAAAGGCGGCGTTTTGTTTATGTGCGTATATATAGCGGAACATTGCATTTGAGGGATGTTATTAAAATATCTGAAAAAGAGAAAATAAAAATCACAGAGATGTGTGTTCCGACAAACGGTGAATTATGTTCATCCGATACAGCCTGCTCTGGTGATATTGTAATTTTACCAAATGATGTTTTGCAGCTAAACAGTATTTTGGGGAACGAAATGCTGTTGCCGCAGAGAACATTTATTGAAAATCCTCTCCCTATGCTCCAAACAACGATTGCAGCAAAGAAATCTGAACAGCGGGAAATATTGCTTGGGGCACTTACAGAAATTTCAGATGGCGACCCTCTTTTAAAATATTATGTGGATACTACAACGCATGAGATTATACTTTCTTTTTTGGGGAAAGTGCAGATGGAAGTCATTTGTGCCATCCTTGAGGAAAAATATCATGTGGAGGCAGAAATAAAAGAGCCTACTGTTAT
>NZ_JBBMEK010000526.1:0-628 GCF_040096555.1 Coprococcus intestinihominis
TCCTCACTCAGGAACTGTACCGTTTCGTAAGACAGCACCTGATGTTTCAGCGCCAATGTATCCATCGCTTTTTGCTGCCATAATTGAACCTGGAGTTTCTCAATTATCGACTGACATTCATCCATCTTATCTGGGGTCATATGTATAACAGCATCCGCACCTTTATTCAAAAATGAAATGATTTCTTCACGATTGTAAATATAAAAATCTGTTTCCCAAATAAAAACAGGCATTTCCGGTTCATTTTGCCGCAGTTCATAAAAAAGTTCTCTTCCGGCCGAATCAATATCTTCTGCATTCAGATAATCCTCCTCTGAGTGCTGTCCATGAAGATAATCAATAATAGAAAAGCTCACTTCATTCTCACTCAGAATCTGTCTGGCCTCATCAAAATCGGCGGCATAGAGAAATTGTCCCTTGCCCTGCCATTTATCCGCCATAATGCGGCCTTCTTCACTGCCGAAAATAAGAAATACGCTGTCCTCTGTCACTTCATATAATTCATGTATACACTTTTCTGCATGTCCAATATCCAACACCCACTGAACACTTTTTATTTTTATATCCGATATGCCTTTTCCATCAGCTCTGGCCAATCTGTAAAGTTCGAACAATTCCGAAGAAAAGA
>NZ_JBBMEK010000527.1:0-623 GCF_040096555.1 Coprococcus intestinihominis
ATCTCGTCCAGTGTCTTAGTATATGGAAGGACTTCACAATATACATTACATTCTCTGACTCTTCGTGCAATTAACTGATTATACTGACCGCCAAAGTCAAGTACAATAACCATTTCTTTTGCCATGGTGTTCCCCCTGTATCTATAATTGAAATATTGAATAGTTGTGCATGCTTCATAACCGTTCGTCTACTTAAGAAAAGTTAATACAATATGAAGTGCGTTTTGACTAGATTTTACACTATTTAAAAATAAAATACAAGAGTCAGGCATAGCTTTTTCAAAAAAGAGAATGATATTAGAATAATGTTTTTTCCTGCACTTCTTCATAATCAGCCGTATTGCCGCGCTGAATCCTTATAAAATCATCATCTATCGCTTCACCATATTCCCGACCATTCTCTGTATTCTTCCGATACAAGACATACTGTACATTCTCCGTGCATACCATACCATTCAAATCAGCTGCAACCGGAAGAAAAGCCTGAATTCTTATATCGTACCTCTGACCACCTGCACTCAAAAGAATGCGCTTCTCTTCCTCTATTTCTTCAATCAGCGCCTGCTCACAATCTATGCCTGCATTCTCAAGCACCTGCTCCACAAAGCGCTCTATCCATTGGT
>NZ_JBBMEK010000528.1:0-617 GCF_040096555.1 Coprococcus intestinihominis
TGGCAATCGTTGAGTTTGCCCGCCATGTACTGGGTTATACAGATGCACACAGTTCCGAGCTGAATCCGAACACAACGCATCCTGTCATCCATATTATGCCTGATCAGCACAATGTGACAGATCTCGGCGGTACCCTTCGTCTCGGTGCATACAAATGCGTCCTTGATGAAAACTCCAAAGCCTATGCGCTTTACGGCGAGAAAGTCATCGAAGAACGTCACAGACATCGTTATGAAGTCAACAATGAATACCGTGATGTTCTCACAGAAAACGGTATGCAGCTCTGCGGTATTTCCCCTGATGGCCGTATCGTTGAAATGATTGAATTAAAGGATCATCCATGGTTTATTGCCACTCAGGCACATCCGGAATTCAAATCCCGTCCGAATAAACCGCATCCGCTGTTCAAGGGCTTTATTGAAGCCGCTCTGAAGTATGAAGACATCCTTCAGGCCGAAGCTGAAGCTGAATCACCTGCTGATGCTGAATAATTAGCTGAATAATTAATCCGCGTAAACTATGAGAAACACGCTCCGCGAGTTTCTCAAGTTATCGCGACCTCTACACTCCGTTTCGGTCGTTGCTAAACAAGCGCCACTGGCGCTTAGCAACGCCAA
>NZ_JBBMEK010000529.1:0-613 GCF_040096555.1 Coprococcus intestinihominis
AGGGATTCGATATCACCCTTGCCCAGTTTTTTGCAGGTGATGAAGAAATTCCTGATTTAACAGCAGATCAGAAACAGTTGCTTTATGACTGGAATGCGATGGACGAACATCAAAAAGAGCTGGTAAAAGCGTATATACAGGGCATTATTAGAAAATAGGGACGTCTGTGCTGAGGGATGGCATAGTACGTCCTTATTTCAGCTTCGGGGGTTTTTATGAAAAGAAGTAATATTTTATGCTTTGTACTTATATTAGGGATTACTCTTTGTGGTTGTCAGACGCAGCCTGCAAAAACATCAACAACAAAACAACAGTTGGATCAGATGGATTATGAATCTGATGATGACTTTGAACTGTCTCTTCAATCATCAATCGGTAAAGAACAATGCTTTATTTGCGGAACACCGGCTGGTGGACTTTTGGAATATTATAGAAAATTCGATTCAATTGGGATTATCCATTGGGCCGATATGTCAGTCACTGACACCCGGATCCGAGAATATGATGATGATGGAAATGAAAAGATTGATTCTGGGCATATGAGCACAATGGTAAATTCTTTTGGAGAGGATTATGGTTCTATTATGACACACTCTCAACCGGATAGATGTAT
>NZ_JBBMEK010000530.1:0-611 GCF_040096555.1 Coprococcus intestinihominis
CAACCCTGTTTTCCATACAAGAAGAACATTTCGAGCCATTTTTCAATTTACATCTACCAAAAAAAATGATATCCTATAAGGTGTTTGACTACTATTAAGTACATCATCAATACTGGGGAATTTAAAAAATGAAAAATAAAACTGCATTTACAATTTTGACGATTCTAGTCTTAAGTTTTCTACTTTATCTGTCAGGCGGGATTTTTGTACATCACGGCTCTGCGAAAAACAGCGAATCTATTGCAGCGGATATTGATCTGCTCAACCAAATGGAAGCCAAAACGCCGACAGACTTCTCATCCCGAAAAATCGAAAGTTTTTCCGGCGATCTCACTGAGGAACAGGAGAAGATCATCGCAATGAAAGATGACTCCTTTGACAACAGTGAAATGACCAAATGGTTTGAGGACGTGATCATCCTGGGGGATTCTATCGTCGAGGGCGGCTCTGCCTATGAATGGCTGACGCCATCCAACTTCTCCTCCAAGATCGGTATCTCCGTCTGCACAGCTGAAGAACAGATTGACGCTGCTATTAATGCTTCGCCATCTCTTCTTTTCATGTGTTTTGGTGTCAATGATATCGAGAATTATGGCTCACAGGTGGATGGA
>NZ_JBBMEK010000531.1:0-610 GCF_040096555.1 Coprococcus intestinihominis
CCTTATGATATTCCCGAATTTCCTCACCAATCTTTTTCAGCCACTCTGAAGCATGATCCATGGCTTCCCGTCTGCTGTATCCCTGACACAAAAGGGGCAGGGCAATCTGCTCTCCCAGTGTCATGGATTCCAGAATTCCCGTTGTTTCATAGATGACCGCTATACTGCCTCTGCATAATAAAGTTCCCTCATTGGGCTTTATTTTCTGATCTAAAATCCTGATCAGGGTTGTCCGTCCGCTGCCGGCATTTCCTCTGATCATGACCCGTTCGCCCCGGCCAATTTCCAGTGAAAACTGATCCAGCACCAGGCGATCCGGCGGATACCATTTGACAATATCCTTTAACCTGCAGAGACAGTTATCGGCATCCTGCACTCCTGCCTTATCTTCACGATCATCCTGCATATGTATCCTCCATCCTGTCTCTGATGCAATGCATCACACCGCCGTCCATCTCACAGACCACATCACAGAGCACATCGATATCCTTCTGACTGTGACTGGAAAGCAAAATCGTCTTGCCCTTTTTCTTCTGAACCAGTATCAGTTCATGCATCTGACTGACACCGTGCTTGTCCAGGCCGTTAAAGGGCTCATCCAGAATCAGCA
>NZ_JBBMEK010000532.1:0-603 GCF_040096555.1 Coprococcus intestinihominis
AGTTTGACAGGATTTGTACATGACCACCCTGCATCGGTATTGATCTTTGATGAAATCGAGAAATCACATCCTAAGGTGATCAATTTGTTCCTTCAGATTCTGGATGCGGGGGTATTATACGATAGTAAGTACGAACAGAATATATCCTTCAAAGATACGATTATTATTTTTACAACAAATGCCGGTAAACAGCTGTATCAGGATACAACTAAACGAAATTTTTCGGATGTATCAAGAAAGGTTATATTGGATGCATTGGAAAAGGATGTGAATCCTGCAACAGGGAAAGCATTTTTTCCGCAAGCCATTTGTTCAAGGTTTGCGACTGGCAATGTGCTCTTGTTTAACCACCTTTCAGCTAATGATCTGTCAATCATTGCTGCACAAAAATTGCTGGATCAGCAGAAGAATCTCAAGGAAACATTTTCTATTGCTTCCTCCAATGTCGAATCATTAGCAACAACGATATTATTTTCTCTTGGCGGGCACTGTGATGCGCGCAATGTAGCAGGGGCTGCAAAACGGTTCTTTTCTTCGGAATTGTTCGAACTTTACAGATTGGCCAGAGCTGATGGAAAAGGCATATCGGATATAAAAATAAAA
>NZ_JBBMEK010000533.1:0-602 GCF_040096555.1 Coprococcus intestinihominis
GAAAAATTCGTATACATCATTGTCACCGGATTAATGCCCAACACACTGAGCAATCCGTTGATAATACCATTGTCAGATAACAGGTTCATCCACGCATAGGTTCTCAGAAGCATATTGATCCAGGTCGGAATGGTTACCGCCATGATCAGCATATCCTGCATCTCCTCCGGACATTTTGCAATAAGGTAAGCCATCGGATAGCCAAGAATCAGACAGACTCCGGTTGTCAGAACACCCATCTCAATGGACTTGATAAATACTTTGATATAAGTTGGTTCATTGATCTTCGCAAAATTCATCAATGTAAAGTTCAGTGTTTTCACCGGATTGCCACTTGTGGTAAATGCGTAAATCGCGATCAACACCAGTGGAATCAGAACAAACAGCACCAACCAGGCGAAATACGGCCCTGTTAATTTTCTAAAATGCTTCATCTAGTAACTCCCCATCTGCCACATAACATGAATGTCTTCCGGCGTAAATGTCAGTCCCACTTCCAGTCCGACAGCAAAATAATCCGTTGTGTCGATTCTGTAATCGCGGTATTTTGTAGTAACAATCGTCTCATAATGCACACCCTTGAAAGTCACAGATTTGACGAT
>NZ_JBBMEK010000534.1:0-599 GCF_040096555.1 Coprococcus intestinihominis
TTTTATTCGCGCATTTTATTCATCTCTGTCGTTCGTCAGTTTCAGTTTGTCCAGAATATAGAATGCCAGACCCATGATCATACCAACAACACAGGCCAGTACCATACCTGTCAATTGAATGCTTCCGAGCTGTACGGAAATGCCTGAAAGACCTGTAACGAATACAACGGCTGTCATAGCCTGATTACGGGATTTGCCGTAATCTACCTGTGCATCTACAAGGATACGGATACCGGATGCACCGATCATACCGTAGAGCAGGAATGAGATTCCGCCGATAACCGGTCCCGGAATCGTACTGATGAGTGTTGTCATCTTGCCGATAAAGGAACAGATGATAGATAGTACCGCTGCACCGCCGATAACGTAAACACTGTAAACCTTTGTCATAGCCATAACGCCGATGTTCTCACCATAAGTTGTTGTCGGAACAGAACCGATAAAACCGGAGAGCATCGTTGAAAAGTTATCTGCAAATAAAGAACGGTGCAGACCAGGATCCTTCAGCAAATCTCTTCCCACGATCTTGCTTGTAACGATCTGATGTCCGATATGCTCGGAGGTGATAACTAACAGAACAGGAAGTACAATAGCAATGG
>NZ_JBBMEK010000535.1:0-598 GCF_040096555.1 Coprococcus intestinihominis
ACCTGCACCGCAGAGCAGACGTCCCTGAGCATCCTTTGCAGACAGCGGATACTTGATCTGCTTCTCAATATCCTTGATTGTGATCAGACCCTTGAGGTTGAAGTTATCATCAACAATCGGAAGTTTCTCTTTGCGGGCCTGACCGAGGATCTTCTTGGCTTCCTCAAGTGTCACGCCTTCCTTGGCTGTAACTAAGCCTTCGCTTGTCATACACTCTTTGATCTTTTTGCTGTAGTCTGTTTCGAATTTAAGATCACGATTGGTCAGAATACCAACAAGCTTCTTGCCCTCTGTAATCGGCACACCCGAAATTCTGAACTTTGCCATCAGACGATCTGCATCTGCCAGTGTATGTTCAGGGGATAAATAAAATGGGTCTGTGATAACGCCATTCTCAGAACGCTTTACCTTATCTACTTCTTCCGCCTGGGCTTCAATAGACATATTCTTGTGAATAATACCAATACCACCCTGCCTTGCCATTGCGATGGCCATGCGGTGTTCTGTAACAGTGTCCATGCCTGCACTCATCAGAGGTACATTTAATCTGATTGTATTCGTCAGCCATGTAGAAATATCTACCTGGTTAGGAATGACT
>NZ_JBBMEK010000536.1:0-592 GCF_040096555.1 Coprococcus intestinihominis
CTTATCGCTTATAGTCGCTACATTGTTATTAAATTATCATAATATTGTCGATTATTGATAAATTTTATGAAAAATAAGTGGTATGGTGAGAGATAAAACCTGTCTTAAATAGTTCATATGCGGATAATTAGCATGCACACTGCATGTTTAGCTTCTGATACGGCGAATTTATTGACCTTTTCATAAAATCGTGCTATACTAGACATTGTTAAAAAAATATCTTGATTGGTTCGATAAGTAAAAGGGAGAATATTTGTAGAAGGAGGAAACAATATGGATTACAATAAGCTTTATGCGTCAAAGCTGTGTACAGCGAAGGAAGCTGTCAAGGATGTTACAAGTGGTGATTGGGTAGATTATGGCTGGTGTACAGGACATCCGGTTGCTTTGGATAAGGCATTGGCAGAGAGAATGCCGGAACTGGAAGATGTGAAGATTCGTGGCGGAATCGCATTATGACGTCCGGCTATTTTTGATATTGAGAACCCGGCAGATCATTTTTGCTGGAATTCCTGGCATATGTCCGGAATCGAACGTAAGGCAGTGAATGAGGGATTTGCCTTTTATGCACCTATTCGTTATTCTGAACTGC
>NZ_JBBMEK010000537.1:0-588 GCF_040096555.1 Coprococcus intestinihominis
GTAACCGCCAAATAATGATGCGGTCAGATATAAAATTACCCCAGCCCTTTGCGAGTTGGAGTAATTCACTATAATTCACATGCGATTTTTGATAGATTGGAGTTTTTCACTCCAAGGTGCAAGCTCTGCGAGCTGATCATCGGTCATCTCTTTCGTTGGTCGATGGTCCAGCAGAAATTTCAGATATCCGTAAACATTCAGTTCATGCGCCTTTGCCATCTCAACCATTGTATAAACTACAGCACTGGCATTGGCTCCTTCTACAGAATCACTGAACAGCCAGTTCTTCCGGCCGACTGCAAATGGACGGATCGCGTTCTCGCTGAGATTGTTTGTGAAGCTGCAGCGGCCATCCTCCAGATAAATCTCTGCTGTTTCCCTCCGGTTAAGGACATAATTCACAGCTTTATCCATGCGGGTATTCCGGACTGGCTTTTGCTGCTCAAGCCACGACCAGAAAGCCTCCAGAACAGGTTTTTCCTTCTCGAGACGCAGCTGCTTACGCTTTTCATAATCACCGGGATATTTTTTGTTAATGGAATCCTCTATGGCAAACAGGCGGTTACAGTACTGGACTCCCTGTACTGC
>NZ_JBBMEK010000538.1:0-586 GCF_040096555.1 Coprococcus intestinihominis
TGTTATAAGTAATGCCTGTGGATGGCTTCATGACTTTGACAATGGCATCGATCATTTTCTCTGCCAGTTTTTCTGATCCCGGAAGATGTGCCGAGCGAACCACCGTCACACCGCAGGCTTTTCCATTGAATGCATCCGTATGGTTGCTCTCAAACAAAACATTGGCATATCCGTTCCCCTTTTTCACTGCCATCTGTCCGCGTTCATAAAGCCCCGGGTCCTGATTCCGTTCTCTTGTCAGGATAACATCAATCCCTCTCTTTTCCAGGGCTGTCTTTTCATAAAGACTCAAATCATAAACAGCCTTGCTTTCATAATAACCTTTCACGGCTCCGGCATTATAGGTATTCCCCGTATGTCCCGGGTCAATGACGACTAACAGCTTTTTATTTTCTGACATTTTCTCCACCTCCTGCCTTCATTTTATTCAGCACACTATTATTAGTATTCGCTTCATTGGTGTTCGCCTCGCCTGCTTCATATATCTTATCACTTATACCATTGTCCATTGGCAGCTCTGATGTCATATTGGCAAGAAAATCTCTCAGCCAGCTTTCGACCTTCTTCGGCACCGGCAGGCCGCACA
>NZ_JBBMEK010000539.1:0-579 GCF_040096555.1 Coprococcus intestinihominis
TAAGCTCTTTAATAGCAAAATTAAACTTAAAATCAAATTTTTTGTACTGATTTCCTGTTTTATTAGATGTATATAGTTTCTGTTCAAATTCAGCAATATGCTCATCTAACTCACTAATTCTGTCTCTAATTTCAGAACGCTCTAACTGTCCACCTGCTTCCTGAAGGACTTGAAGGATTGGTTTAATAAGGTATGATACTTGTTCTTCTGTATTTAAATCGTCATAAAACATATTTACATTTACACCTCTCATTTACTGTGCATACTTCTTGAAATTCTCTGCCTGCTCAAGAACTTCCTTGTAAACATCATCAATGGTTACTGGCGGATAGCCGAACTCATCAAGCAGCAATATCAAATCCACTTGCAAGTTTGCCTTAATATCATCACGGGCAGACCAATCGGTATAGCGTGACTTATCATCAACAATCAACTTTATCCTCTTGGATAGTTCAATCATTTTATCGTCCGGATATTCAAACTCAAACTTCTTGGAAACTGCTTTCAAAATATCATAGAAAGCTTTTTCTTCATAATCTATACCCATATTCTTGAAGGAGTTCTTTTCTGTTTTCAGTT
>NZ_JBBMEK010000540.1:0-578 GCF_040096555.1 Coprococcus intestinihominis
CCTGCACGTCTCCCTTGGCCAGTGTAGGCGGCATGGAGAATCCTCTGGCCGTGAAATCAAAAATATCATCATACTGGCTTTTGATATCCCTGCTGGTTCCCTCGCTGTAAGTCTTTGAGCCAATGTCTGTGTATGAATATCCCTCAAACAGTGGCAGGACAGCGTTTGGGCTTTCAAAGAATGACTTAAAATACTCATTCATGAGCTTTTCCAGTTTCTCATTGAACAATTTATCACTCTGAGCCATTGCCGAAATGTTCAGGGTTCCTCTGCTGCCTCTGCTTTTGAGATACGATTTTGCAGAATAATCAATCAGCTTGCTGTATGAGTCATACAGGTTCTGTATGATCCGGTTTACGTTCTTGTTGTTGAGTGTCCAGTGAAGCACGTCTGAACTTCGGAATGACCGCGAAAATGTGTAATCATCCACCTGCACATTGGTATAAGTGTCTCCATACAGTGCATTTTTCGTCACGGAAAAATCATCAGCCACCAGGAGCTGTCCGTCATAGCTCTCTACTATCAAAAGCTCATTGTTCCGGAATAACTGCTCCATGGCCTTTGATAGAAATTCTGCT
>NZ_JBBMEK010000541.1:0-569 GCF_040096555.1 Coprococcus intestinihominis
GGAACTGGTACGGCGTTCCGGCGTGCCATTTGAACTGATGCACAACCTGACTACTGCAGATGCCCCACAGACTATTTATTATGTGAGGGAACAGTTTCAGAAGGCAGAACAGGCCGGTATAACTTGTAGTATCAATAAACCTTACTATAAAGGGCAGCGGATAACTATGTGGAGCCTGATCCCCATGAAAATGATCCCTCCTACCAGGACTATCCGGTATTGTTGTGAGGTTCTAAAAGAAAATGGTGGGGCTGGGCGTTTTATCACCACAGGTGTCCGGTGGGCAGAAAGCCGAAAGCGGAGGAAAAACAGGGGGATTTATGAAAACTTTGTCCCAAATGGAAAAAAACGTGCCATTATTTTAAATAATGATAATGATGATACCAGGCGACTCTTTGAATCATGCCTGTCAAGGGGCAAACACGTATGCAATCCCATTGTTGACTGGAGTGACCAGCAGGTCTGGGAGTATATCCAGGCAGAGAAAATACCCATGAACCCTCTTTACGAAATGGGATTTCACCGGGTTGGCTGTGTAGGCTGTCCTATGGCAGGAAAACAAAGATACC
>NZ_JBBMEK010000542.1:0-566 GCF_040096555.1 Coprococcus intestinihominis
AACTGCCTCTGTATCAATCACTGCCATACCGGCCATCCTGTATCTGGCATAATTATTCTTCAACATGCGGTCTACAACCTGTCCCGCAATGTCTTCTGTCGTTACAATAAAAAGGGACTGCTTGCTTCCCGTCTCCATCTGCTTGCGCATTTCACGCTTGCGCAATTCTCTGACAGCATATGTAATAAAAATATACAATATAAAAGTGATCACCAGTGACAACCTGGAATACAGCTGTCCTTCCTTTGACAGGAAAAGATACAATACTGATAACGCAAAGACAATGGCTGCATGCTGTACGGTCGACACGAAATTACGATAATACCCCTTCTTCAATACGCCTGAAAATGAATCAAAGAAAAAGACAACCACCACATCTGCTAATTCTAAATACAGCGCCATCTTCCGGTACAATATATGACTATACGGATTGAAACTTCTTCCCAATACAACAAATGACAGCAGAAATGCAATCTGAAGGCAAATCATATCCAACAGCAGAAAATCATAATGTTTCAGCCATCCGCCTGATTCTCTTTTATACATATTTTCTCTCCTCTGTATGT
>NZ_JBBMEK010000543.1:0-552 GCF_040096555.1 Coprococcus intestinihominis
TTCCAGTAATCCTCCAGCTCAGAAATCTGCATACCATCAACGCCACGCCCCTTCTTTTTCATACTGAAATGATTAAATGCATCTCTCTGATTTCTCTTGGACAACATCTCCTCCATTGTAAACACATCCCTACCTCCTACAGTCAGAATTTTTTCAAAAAAAACTTCAACTCTTTATGAGCTGAAGCATTTTTTTATTCGTATCTTCTTTGAAGATTAACAAAACAATTCATAGTATTCGTATAAAACAATGAGTTCAGCAAAAGCAAAATATCACTCATAGGTACGGTTCAACAAGATACAGAAAGAAAGCAATAGAGTTAGCCACACAAGGTTTCAATCTCTCATAGGTACGGTTCAACTAACTTATTTGGTTAACCTGTCCCGCCCACCTGTCAATATGTTTCAATCTCTCATAGGTACGGTTCAACGAAAAGGTTATTCACGCGAAGTAATTTCGCTTTTTGTTTCAATCTCTCATAGGTACGGTTCAACAACAGTATTTACTGCGTTTTCTGTTTTCATTATACCCCATTTTCCCTGTTTTTCAACC
>NZ_JBBMEK010000544.1:0-552 GCF_040096555.1 Coprococcus intestinihominis
GTCGTAACAAGGTAGCCGTATCGGAAGGTGCGGCTGGATCACCTCCTTTCTAAGGAAAAAGAAGTAGGGATTGTTTTATTGTTAAGCTGTCGAAAAGAAATAAAATATTTCAAAAAAAGTTCTTGACAAGCGAATGAATATAAGATATAATACAAAAGCACTTTTGGTGACGATGCGCTTAAGGGACACACCCGTTCCCATCCCGAACACGACGGTTAAGACTTAAGCGGCCGATGGTACTTTGCTGGAGACGGCACGGGAGAGTAGGTGGTTGCCAAATTACGGGCTTATAGCTCAGCCGGTTAGAGCGCACGCCTGATAAGCGTGAGGTCGGTGGTTCGAGTCCACTTAAGCCCATATGGGGGTGTAGCTCAGTTGGGAGAGCACCTGCCTTGCAAGCAGGGGGTCAAGAGTTCGAATCTCTCCATCTCCATTTACCATCATGGACAATTGCTCATGGTGGTATATTAATGAGTATGTACCTTGAAAACTGCATATCAGAAACACATCAAGCCGTAAATCATCGAAAAGAAAAGATTTACAGATTTCAAA
>NZ_JBBMEK010000545.1:0-545 GCF_040096555.1 Coprococcus intestinihominis
ATCCTAGTTGTCTTTGAGATCCCACATCCTTTTCCACTTAACATGCATTTTGGGGCCTTAGCTGGCGGTCTGGGCTCTTTCCCTTTTGACTGCCCAACTTATCTCGTGCAGTCTGACTCCCTTAAATCAAGTATACGGCATTCGGAGTTTGATAAGCTTCGGTAGGCTTTGACGCCCCCTAGGCTATTCAGTGCTCTACCTCCGTTACTCTTTTAAGAGGCTAGCCCTAAAGCTATTTCGAGGAGAACCAGCTATCTCCGGGTTCGATTGGAATTTCTCCCCTATCCACACCTCATCACCACCCTTTTCAACGGATGTGTGTTCGGACCTCCATTGTCTTTTACGACAGCTTCATCCTGGACATGGATAGATCACCCGGTTTCGGGCCTGCCCCATCCGACTTAACGCCCTGTTAAGACTCGGTTTCCCTCCGGCTCCGCACCTTAAGTGCTTAACCTCGCCGGATGTGGCAGCTCGCCGGACCGTTCTACAAAAAGTACGCGGTCGGACCTTAACGTCCTCCCACAGCTTGCAGACACAGGGTT
>NZ_JBBMEK010000546.1:0-535 GCF_040096555.1 Coprococcus intestinihominis
CTGGTCCTCATTGTTCGCACAGATATCAACGTCATACTCTCTGATTCCGTTGTATTCGGATGCCAGTGCCGTTGATTCCAGCGCTATTGTTCCGTCTTTTCCCGCACCTCGCCCAATCAGGCAGAACAAATCCGGCCACCTTGGCCGTCCATTTTCCCTCCAGTATGTGCAGTCATGCAGTCCAATCACGAACTGCTGCCACGGAAAAACCTCATCATACGGGAAATATCGTGCCAGTCCCAGGTAGTCCGTCAGCTGCTGCTGGTCCACATAGATGTCCTCCGTCTCAAAACACTTTCTGACATGTTTCATCAGTGCCTTGACATCTTTGGACGCCTCCACTTTTCCTGTCTCCACTGCCTCCATGTAGGCTTCTATTCGTGGATCACAGTTTGTCATCATCGTCATCCCTTATGGTTTTCTCCGTGGTCAGACCCAGCTTGTCCAATATCATAAGCATTTGCTTATTTACGGCCACCAGATCTTTGACGGATTGATTTTGTTTTATGATGGTGGCCTTGCCTGATGCAGATTG
>NZ_JBBMEK010000547.1:0-531 GCF_040096555.1 Coprococcus intestinihominis
TCTTGCATTGGATACAGAAGAAACTTCTTTGTAACCATTCATAGATGGAATAGAAATCTCGATATCGTATGTTCTTGCCATAGATGCAGAACAATCACCTGCTGCCAGTTTCACAGTTCTGAAGTGGAAACCAAGGCCTTTAACAAGGTTCTCAGCTTTTGTTACGAGTTCTTCAAACGCTTCATCTGACTTCTCAGGCAGTGTGTACTGGAACATCTCTACCTTGTTGAACTGATGGCCTCTGACCATACCTCTTTCGTCCGCTCTGTAAGAACCTGCTTCTCTTCTGAAACATGGTGTGTAAGAGAAGAATTTCTTCGGCAGATCAGCCTCTGTCAGAATCTCATCTCTGTAAACAGATGCCAGCGCAGCTTCTGCTGTAGGCAGCATGTAATGAATTCTGCCTTCATCTGTCGGATTAGCAATCTTATAAACTTCATCTGCAAACTTAGGGAACTGACCTGCTGTCAGACCACACTGATATTCAAGCATGTATGGCGGCATGATCATCTCATAGCCATCAGCCAGATG
>NZ_JBBMEK010000548.1:0-529 GCF_040096555.1 Coprococcus intestinihominis
GTCATCGAGCTGACAGCCAAGACATCGAAGATCGATCGATTTATCAAGCTGATGCAGCCATTTGGCATCATTGAGATGGCACGTACAGGTGCACTGGCCGTGCAGAGAGATTCCAACGAATAGGCAGGTTTTTTATGAGACTTAGAAATGTAAGAGGTTCCAGGGAGACAATTGCAGCAGATGAATGCGTTCTGCATGATCCTGAGGAGCAGCGGGCACAGAAGGGCCGCTGGCATGAACTTTTCGGCAATGACCATCCGATCCACATTGAAGTCGGCATGGGTAAAGGTCAGTTTATCATGACGCTGGCACAGCAGAACCCGGATATTAATTATATTGGTATTGAGAAGTATTCAAGCGTGCTTGTGCGTGCTTTGGAGAAATACCATACATATGAGGGCGACAATATTTTCTTCCTTCGCATGGATGCGGAAGAGATTGCGGATGTTTTTGATGAGAATGAAGTAGGCAGGATTTATTTGAATTTCTCAGATCCATGGCCGAAGGATCGCCATGCTAAACGTCGTTT
>NZ_JBBMEK010000549.1:0-503 GCF_040096555.1 Coprococcus intestinihominis
CAAATGTTTTGGCGAGCAGGACTTCCTGTTCTCTGTTTGGATATATACGAAAACGGTAAGCTATATTCATCTTTTTTTCTCTCCCTGCTTCTCGTTCAAGAATGCCTCGGCATTCTTGCTGCAAGGTGCGCGTCATGCAATTGCATGACATACTTCTACTGCGCACCTCTGCAATCCTGCCGGAGGCCATATCAGCTGGGGGATTGACTCCCAGCTGATATAACTACGGATAACATCAATCGGTGCACCACCCGCTGTCAACAGGCAGAAACTTTGACTCCAGAATGCTTCCTTCCAAAGTCTTTCCCTGATCTGTGGATATTCCTTTTTTAACAAACGACTGCTTGCACTTTTATACGCATTGATAAATTTACTGAGTTCTGATTTTGGCTGTGCCCGAAACATAACATGCACATGATCAACATCATGATTCCATTCTTCCAGTGTGATTCCATAATCAGGTGCAATACGTTCCCAGATCTCTTTTGCACGTTCCGAAATCG
>NZ_JBBMEK010000550.1:0-503 GCF_040096555.1 Coprococcus intestinihominis
CAGAGACACAATCGGTCAGAAGAAACGTAACTACAACAACTCCTGGACACCACTCCAGGTAACTAACCACAGAACATGGAGCACTTTGGTTCATCCTCGTGATATCCAGGAAACAAACCAGGTAGCCTCCATTGCGAACATTACAAGAGTGTTCAATGAGGAGCAGAAGTTCCCAGAAATGAACTGCTATCTCATTTCCAAACTGTATGCGGATTACACTGCAAAGAGCAAGACAGCAGATCAGACAGTCCTCACAACGGATAATGTCCTTGATGTATTCGATAAGATGATGACTGCAATGGACAACAAACGTGTTCCGAGAGCTGGACGTATTCTCTACGTTACTCCGGATGTTCGTACTCTCATTACCAATGCAAAGGCTATCGTCAAGACCATTGACGTATCTAAGAGATCTGAGGCGTTAAAGAGAGCGATCACATCCATTGATGAAGTGGAGATTCCGGACAGCGTACCGTCCGATATGATGAAAACTGCATATGACT
>NZ_JBBMEK010000551.1:0-20255 GCF_040096555.1 Coprococcus intestinihominis
GAAAAAGAAAGGAGTAATTCGCGTTTTTGCATTGTTGAGAAACAGAATTCAAAAGAAAGTATTATTGGAAGAATGTTTAAAAAAAGTTAAATGTTTTAGATAAGACAGTGGAATTGGAAAGGCCACCTATGATTTATAGATATCATAGGTGGCTCTTATTTGTTGTTGCAACGTATATGGACTTATGATCTAAGATAATTACTTGAATTACTTTATCAGCAACCAACGTTGAGAACCAAGTAAATTATATTTCCATGTTTCTATGTTCTGACCGTTCTTTGGGACACCGCTGTAGAGATCTAAACAGCTTGTGGAAGAACAGTTGGGAACAATATAGTAACTGCCACTGCCATCAGGAAGCACCTGCCATAGAGTTGCAGATGAAGACTGTTCAACATTTGCGCCGGAAGCAGAAGAATGATTAGTTACAGAAAGATATAGGCCGGAACCGATATTTTTGATTTTATAGTAGCCGTTACTCTGGTAAATAAACTGGAACTTTCGGTGAGGAATACTTGCACGCTGCCATAGGAGTATGTTAGTACCAGAAGTATTACGATTGTGATCGACTGATAGTGAATAATTCTGATTATTTACCGAAGCAATCATATAAATACCGTCTGTAATGGTGCGCCCTGTGCTCATAACCATGAAAATATGGTTGGCAAGCGTGTAATTACCAGAGACAGTAGAGACGGTTATTTTGTATCGGTAACCTCCTGGGGACAAGGCGCTAAATTTTATGCTGGTATCGATGCTCTTGAGATTGTAGGAAACAGCATTTGGAGAAACTGTTTTACCAATCTTCATGTTACCGTTGGTATCATAAACTCCAACGGTAACAGCGGTTAATTTTTCATTGGAGGAAATAATTCCTCGAATGTCAAATGATGATCCCTGACGGATGTTGCCCGGAATTGTTTGACCCGAAAGAGTAGGTTTAGACGAGGAATTGGAACTGGATCCAGTCAAATACCAACGCTGTGAGCCAAGAAGATTATATTTCCAAGTTTCGATGTTTTTACCGTTAGCTGGTATTCCGCTATATAAATCAAGGCAGCTGGTTGCTGAACAATTTGGAACAATGTAGTAGCCGCCTTTGTTGTCAGGAAGCACTTGCCATAAAGTTGCTGTTGAAGATTGTTCGACATTTGCACCAGAAGCTGAGGATTGACCGGTGACAGAAAGATATAAACCAGAACCAACATTTTTAATTGTGTAATAGCCGTTACTTTGGTAGATAAACTGGAATCGACGATGTGGAATATCGCCTCGCTGCCAAAGAAGAATGTTGGTGCCGGAAATATTTCGGTTATGGTCAACCGAAAGAGAATATCCCTGATTTTGTGCAGAATTAATTAAATAGGATCCGTCAGCTATTGTTCTTCCTGTACTGAGAACCATGAAAATCTGATTAACAAACGTGCGATTGCCAGAAGCAGTAGAAGCCGTAACTTTGTAACGATAGCCTCCCACTGGTAAACTACTGAACTTAATGCTGGTATCAACATCTTTCAAATTATAGGAAGACGTATTTGGAGAAACTGTTTTACCAACCATTAGTTTACCACTGGTGTCATAAACACCGACTGTCACTGAAGTCAATTTTTCACCAGCAGAGATGGTTCCTCGAATGTCAAAGGACGAACCCTGAGTCATATTTTGAGGAATTGTCTGTCCGGTAATAGAAGGGGCAGAAGGCGGTGATACTAAATTCCAACGTTGTGATGCGGAAGAATTATATGTTTCAATATCAATATTCTTACCATTGCCTACAGTATTGGAATAAAGATTTAAACAGCAATTGTTTGCATTCTTTGGAATCAGATAATAGGAACCTGCGCCATCAGTCAGAACTTGCCATAAGGAAGCAGATGCAGATTGTTCAACATTGGCACCAGAGACACTTGATTGATTAGTAATCGACAAATAGAGACCAGAACCAATATTCTGAATCGTGTAATAACCATTATTTTGGTATGTAAATTTGAATCTACGGTGAGGAATATTAGCTTTTTCCCATAAAAGGACGTTTGTACCAGAGGTATTACGGTTATGATCTATAGATAACGTATATTCAGTGTTCTGGTTAGCAGTAATTTGGTAAATGCCGTCTGCTATCGTGCGATTTGTACTAAGCACAATAAACGGATTATTAATTAAAGTAACTTGATTTCCATTGGTAACAGCAACTACACGATAGTTATATCCTCCTGCTGACAGTGCGCTGAACTTAATGCTTGTGTTGTCATTTCTTAAATCATATGAAGTAGTGTTAGGTGTTACTGTTTTTCCAATTTTTAATGTGCCATTTATATCATATACACCTATAGTAATAGAAGTAATGATGCTTTTTGAAGAAACAATACCGGCAATATTGAAAGGGCTGCCTTGTGTCATTGGGTTTGGCACAGTTGCATTGGCGATTGTAATAGGCTCCTTATCAGTTTGTGAGGAGGAATATTTTGGCCAGTAAGAATTACGGGCAAGATTACCACGGGAGATAGCCATATTTTTGGTATTAGCAGGTCTTTCAAAATCATAGCACCAGTCATAAGCTGCTTGATAGGCACCATCGGCATTATTGTCTGCACTCTTTAACTTTTTAAGTAAAGATGGATAGTCTGTCTTTAATTCATAGTGGAGGTAATCTAATTGACCTTCTAATGTATCCCAGTCAGCAGAATAGTTTTTTAAGGCTGTAAAGCGTTTTACATCACTGCCATCGCGCCATTGACAGATACCATAACTTGAACCGCTGTCTCCGTAAAGGTTTGGATTAAAGCCAGATTCTGCCTGAATATTGGCAAGGACACCACAAGCGCCAGATATAGATAATCCCATTTCATTAATAAGGTAATTATAAATAATGGATTCATTGGAGGAGCTTTGGTTATTAGCAGCAAGGTTAACAGCTTCGGACGTGGCAAGTTGGACGCCTATATAAGGTGTTTCGACATTATCCGTAAGCGTATAGACGTCAGTATCCCATACGGGGTCAAATTCATAGTAACAGAAAGATGTAGAATCAAAATCACCTACACTTTCCCAGGTTACAGGAAGTTCTTGTGGATCGGAAGAACTATCAAGGTATACAGTTAAAGACGTTGGTAGTTCAGCAATAAGCTCTGCCTCAGATGGCTTATCATAATAAGAAAGATAAAATTCTTTGTATTCATCTGGGAGAGGTGCAAAACTTGTAATTGTGTGGTAAGCAGAAACCGCTTTGATTTCACTTTCTGTTTCGGACGACGCAGTAGAGTTATCAGTCTCAGCAGTGGATTCTGTAGAAGTTGTTGTTTCAGTTTCATCTATTACCGTTTCTGTACCGGATGAGGCGGATACGGAAGTATCATTAGCCATGGCCGGAAAAGAAATAGTTGTCAAGAGTAAAGAACCGCTTAATAAAGCAGCTGTTATGCGAAACAACCATTTACTTTGTTTCATTTTTGTTAACCCCTTTCTTAAAATATTACTAATATCATATCATAAATGCAATGGATTCGTAAAGGTTTTGATAGTTTTGTAAAAAAATTAATCTGTTTAATTTTTAGAAGAAAACATCAAATTGACTATAGGATAAAGCAATTGTATAATGGAATTAGTTAAACAGAAAGGAGAAGTATGATAATGAAAAAGGGAAGATTTACGGCAACGGTTATTGCAATGTTAATGTTGGCACAGCCAGTGTATGCACAAGATGTAACATCAACGATGATATCGACAGAGATGCAGGAATCATCAGAGAGTGTGGAAGAAACACAGGAAGAACAAGTTGAAAATGGAACAGTAATTGAGTCAGAAGATGAATCGGAGTTTATCGCATCCGGCGGAATTATTCAGTATGATGTGAGTCAGACATCAGAAAAGGATAGCCAGCCAGCAGTCTTGACCAAGACACCGAAACAGGATAATAATGAAACAACAATTGTACTAGCTCCAAACAATCAAGAAAAGGCAGGATGGCAGTCAGAGGATGGAAAGAGTTATTATTATGATGCAAATGGGGATAAATGTGTAGGGGAACAAAATATTGGTGGAAAGTGGTATTATTTTGACAAAAATGGGGTTATGCAGACTGGCATGCAAAGTATTCCTATTAAAACAGGCGGTATGAAAACTGTTTATTATGGGCAAGATGGAGCGATGCTTTATGGTAAACAAAAAATTGGAGAAAAATATTATTATTTTCATTTAAGAACTGGTGCGATGCAGCATGGCGAGCAGCGTATTGATGGTAAATGGTGTTATTGCGATGAGAAAACAGGTGAGTTATGGATTGGACTTCAGACAATTACCATGCGTAATGGACAGAAAAAAACAGTCTATTATGATACAGAGGGCAATATGCATTATGGAGAACAGCATGTAGATGGAAAGTGGTATTTGTTTGATGGAAGAACGGGAGCAATGCAGACTGGTTTTCAAAAATTACCAAATAAAATTGTATATTATGGACAGGATGGAGCAATGTGCTATGGCGAACAAAATATTGGCGGAAAGTGGTATTACTTTCATACGATAACGGGAGCAATGCAGACTGGATTAAAAACAATTCCAGTAAAAACAGGCGGTACAAAGGTTGTTTATTATGATAGCAATGGTACGATGCGCTACGGTGAACAGAATATTAATGGAAAGTGGTATTATTTTCATACGATAACGGGAGCAATGCAAACTGGATTTAAAAATATAGCAGTAAAAGGCGGCGGTACAAAGACTGTTTATTATGGAACAGATGGAACGATGCGCTATGGTGAACAGAATATTAATGGAAAGTGGTATTATTTTCATACGATAACGGGAGCAATGCAGACTGGATTTAAAAATATAGCAGTAAAAGGCGGCGGTACAAAGACTGTTTATTATGGAACAGATGGAGCAATGCGTTATGGTGAACAGAATATTAATGGAAAAGGGTATTATTTCCATACGATAACGGGAGCAATGCAGACTGGTTTGATTGAGATTAAAGATAGCGTATGGGGCTTTTATGGTGCCGATGGTAAGCAGATACCAATGATAGATGCTAAGACAGCTATAGACGCAGCACATGAATTCCTTAAAGAGACGATCAGTGATGAGGATTTAGAAATCATTAAGGGTCACTATGTGCAATATCTGTCAGCTGAGCCAGAGATGGTAGATGGACATTCGAATCCGCAATACTATATTTACGCCATAGTTACAGAGGATGATGCTGATTTTGATGAGAATACAGATGAAGATGATGTTATTTATGGTGATGTTATCCGAGTGGACGCTGTAACAAAAGAATGTGTTTATGACACAGATGTGTCTGGTATTGATTAAGTGAGTAGGACAGCGCATTCCAATATTCCAATAAGCATTGACTTTGATAGAGAACGACAGAAAGCGAGCGACAGAGATGAGTGATACATACTATAAACCACTGAAAATTGCAGAGAATATTTACCATATCTATGAACCGGGCAATGTTTATACAACATTGATTATAGGCGAGGAGAAGGCATTGCTGATCGATACGGGTTATGGATTTGGTGATCTGGCAGCATTTGTGAGAACGCTGACAGACAAACCTCTGGAAGTGGTACTGACACATGGACATACAGATCATTGCGGCGGCAATTATGAATTTCCGACGGTTTATATGAATCTGATGGATGTACCAACTTATCTCTGGTATGAAGCAACGCAGAAGACATTGATTGTTGAAAAGTTTAAGAGGGATCGGTCTGCGGCAGGTCTCCCTCCTGTGTGGCCGGATGATTTTGATGAGAAAGCCTGGGGGCAGCAGCATACAAGACATTTTGAACCGTTGAAGAATGGACAGATCTTTGATCTGGGCGGACGAGAAGAAGAAATTATTTTTATGCCGGGACATACAAAGGGCTCTATTGTTGTATTTGACCATGAAACGGGACTTTTGTTTTCAGGGGACAATATCAGCGAAAGTTTGTGGATACTGTTTGATACAAGTGCACCGTTGGCGGAATATGTAGGGCATCTGATGGATATCAAATTACTTCCGTTGACGGGAATTGTGGCCTCTCACAGAGATATTATTTTCCCGGTAACTATCATCAATGATCTGTTGAGGACCATCAGCTGCATTAATCCGCAGACGGATCGTGGCTTTGTTCATCCGAGAACAGGACAGAAGGCATTGAAGCATCGTGAGCCATGTGAAGCCATTGAAAATATTCAATATATCTATGTCGTTTATGATGAGAATAAGCTTCAATAAAATGCCGGTTTACGCTTGACTAACTGTGTACCCGCGTACTATAGTATAGATAATCTCTTTGCACTGCATATATACAGTACAAACTGATCAGGCGGGGCGCACTTTTTATAAGCGATCGCAGCCGGGCCCTTTCGGGCAGCAGATGAATGAAATGGTGAAGCATCTGCGGGACAGTTGGTGTTCCGCAGGTGCTTTTTATGTTTATAAGCATCTGCCGCAGAATATGGAGAGAGCGAGTATTAGAATCGTTTCATTTCAGAACGGAGGGTGTTATTGATGAAGAATGTAAAAGCAAAGACAAATGAACAAATTGCGATGCAGGTATCAGCGAATAGTATTGCTGTGAACCTGATGTTATCTATTTTTAAACTGATTGCCGGCTTGATGGCATCATCAGGAGCGATGATCTCAGATGCCATTCACTCAGCATCTGACGTGTTCAGCACAATTATTGTTATTATCGGAGTTAAGATTTCTGGTAAGGCATCGGATGAAGATCATCCATATGGGCATGACAGATTTGAATGTGTTGCTTCTATTATATTGGCTATTCTTTTAGGTGTGACCGGTGTCGGCATCGGTTTAACCGGTGTTCAGAAACTGACGGCTGGTCATTACGACACACTGGCAGTACCTGGAATGCTGGCACTGGCGGCAGCCGTTATTTCTATCGTTGTCAAGGAAATCATGTATTGGTATACAAGAAATGCAGCCAAGAAGATTAACTCAGGGGCATTAATGGCAGATGCATGGCATCATCGCTCCGATGCATTATCATCAGTCGGAAGTTTCGTAGGTATCTTTGGAGCCAGAATGGGATTCCCGATGCTGGATCCTCTGGCCAGTGTTGTCATCTGTCTGTTTGTTGTCAAGGCAGCTGTCGACATTTTCAGAGATGCCATCAGCAAGATGACGGATAAATCATGCGATCAGGAAACCGTGAATGAAATGCATGACTGCATTATGAATATTCAGGGTGTAGAAGGCATTGACCTTCTGAAGACAAGAAGTTTCGGGTCAAAGTATTATGTAGATATTGAGATCAAAGCGGATGGTGATAAAAAATTGTGGGAGGCACATGCCATTGCTGAGAATGTCCATCATGCCATAGAGCAGCAGTTCCCATTGGTCAAACATTGCATGGTTCACGTCAACCCGGCATAAAATAATAAATGCAGAATGCTGTGTTGTTTAAAAGCGCAAGAAATGATAAAAAATTACTTAGACAGAGGTTTAGGTGAAACAGTATTGAAAATTTAATAGCGTGCGGTAAAAAGCTTTAGAATAGGCTTCAAAAAGGCCATTCAGACACAGGGGTTTCAACGGCGGCTGGTACTTAGGCAGTGTATTGTACTGCCTTATGTACCATTGTCAGACGTTGGCAGCGGAAGCAATCCTGTGACTGAATGGCCTTTTTGAAGCCTTTTTATGTCTGGGGCCGCACGCCCTGAATTTTCGTATTTTTTTCATGAATTTTACATAACCCTGGTTTTAGATTTTACATGGAAGTTTTATCTTTAATAGCGACACGAGAAGTCAAAGAGTTAAAAAGGAAAATCTCAAAGAAGGAGAAATGAGAAATGAAAAAATTTATTTGTACAGTATTAACACTTGCAATGGTTGTAGGAAGCCTTGCAGGATGCGGAAGTTCATCATCTAAAGAAACAACAGCAGCAAGCGGTGCCGCTACGGAAGTTGCCACAGAAGCAGCACAGACAGAAGCTGCTGCAGCAACAGGCGATTTTGATACAAGCAAAGAAATCAGTGTTAACTCACGTGAAGATGGTTCAGGTACAAGAGGTGCTTTCATAGAATTGTTTGGTGTAGAAGAGAAAGCCGCTGATGGTACAAAGGTTGATAATACAACAGTGGAAGCAAATATTACAAACAGCACATCTGTTATGATGACAAGCGTAGCTGGTGATCCATATGCAATCGGTTATATTTCACTTGGTTCGTTAAACGATACAGTAAAGGCTGTTAAGATTGACGGCGCCGAGGCAACAACAGATAATGTTGCAAATGGCACATATAAAGTAGCAAGACCGTTTAATATTGTAACAAAAGACGGACTCAGTGATGTGGCAAAGGATTTTGTAGATTATATTATGAGTGCTGAAGGTCAGGATATCATTGAACAGAACGGTTACATCAAGATCGATCAGAATGCAGCAGCTTATGCAGGCAGTAAGCCTGAAGGTAAAATCGTTGTCGCAGGTTCCTCAAGTGTATCTCCGGTTATGGAAAAATTAAAAGAAGCTTATCTTGCAGTGAACACAAATGCAGATATTGAAATTCAGACATCCGATTCCACAACAGGTGTTACATCTACACAGGAAGGTATCTGTGATATCGGTATGGCTTCCAGAGATCTGAAAGATACAGAAACAGGTGTAACAGCAACAACAATTGCACAGGATGGTATCGCAGTTATTGTCAACAATGAAAACCCTGTAGAGAACCTGACAAGTGACCAGGTAAAATCTATCTTCACAGGTGAAACAACAGTCTGGGCAGATGTTCAGTAAGCAGTATTCGAGTCAATGAATTGGGGGCTGTCTCCGGACAGTCCCCATGTTTTAGGATGCAGGAGTATTTATGAAAGTTAAAGAAAAAGTAATGGAAATCGTTTTTCTGGTGGCGGCCTGTGTTTCTATTCTGGCAGTTTTACTGATCTGTGTTTTCCTCTTCTCAAGTGGTATTCCGGCCATTGGCAAGATTGGACCGCTGAATTTCCTTGGAGGAACTGTCTGGAAACCAAGCAATAACTTATTTGGTATTTTACCGATGATTCTCGGCAGTATTTATGTTACAGCAGGGGCCATCATCATTGGTGTTCCAATTGGTATATTTATGGCTGTTTTCATGGCAAGGTTTTGCCCAGGCAGCCTGTATAAAATTTTGAAGCCGGCAGTAGAACTTCTGGCGGGTATCCCATCGATTGTTTATGGTTTCTTTGGTATGGAAGTTTTGGTGCCACTGCTCCGAAATACATTTGCGGCATTTAACTGCAAAGGTAATTCTATGCTGGCAGCATCCATTCTGTTAGGCATTATGATACTTCCCACCATTATCGGTGTTTCTGAATCCGCGATTCGTGCAGTGCCGAACAGTTATTATGAAGGATCTCTGGCATTGGGAGCAGATCATGAAAGAAGTGTATTCTTTGCGGTGCTTCCGGCTGCTAAATCCGGCATTCTGGCCGGCGTTGTCCTTGGTATTGGACGTGCGATCGGTGAAACAATGGCGGTTATCATGGTAGCAGGTAATCAGCCGGCGATGGCGCACAGTATATTTAAGGGTGTACGAACCATGACAGCCAATGTTGTCATTGAAATGGGGTATGCAACAGGTATTCACAGAGAAGCATTGATTGCGACAGGTGTTGTATTATTTGTATTTATTCTTCTGATCAATCTGTTGTTTTCAGTTATTAAAAGGAGGGAGAAATAATGAGTGAAGTAGACGGCGTTAAAGCAATTAATAAAGTCACTTTTGGACAGCGCCTGAAAGCTTATAAAAGAAGCAAATTATCTTTCCTTCTGGCAGTACTTGTTTTACTTTCAGCGATTATTACGATTGGCGTGCTGGGTTACCTGATATTTTATATTTTGATTAAGGGCGTCCCAAATCTCAGTCCAGACCTGTTCTCATTGACTTACACATCAGAAAATGTGTCCATGATTCCGGCGATCATTAATACGCTGATTATGACGATTCTGGCTCTTCTGATCGCAGTACCGCTTGGTATTTTCTCAGCTATTTATATGGTTGAATATGCTAAAAAAGGAAATAAACTGGTAGGTGTTGTCAGTGTGACAACGGAAACACTGGCAGGTATTCCATCTATTGTCTATGGCCTTTTCGGTATGCTGTTTTTCGTTACCTATTGCCATTGGAAATATTCTATACTGGCCGGTGCATTTACTCTCTCCATTATGATTCTGCCTTCTATTATGCGTACGACGCAGGAAGCCCTTTTGTCAGTGCCGGATTCATTCCGTGAAGGCAGTTATGGACTGGGAGCCGGTAAATTGAGAACCGTTTTTAGAATTGTTCTGCCGTCAGCAATTCCGGGTATACTGGCAGGTATTATTCTGGCTATTGGTCGTATTGTAGGTGAGACAGCAGCTTTAATCTTTACAGCCGGAACTGTACCGGATATTGCAAAAAACCTGATGTCATCAGGACGAACACTGGCGGTTCATATGTATGTGTTATCCGGTGAAGGACTGCATACGGATCAGGCTTATGCAACGGCGGTTGTGCTACTGGTTGTTGTTATCATTATCAATGGATTATCCACACTGATCGCCAAGAAATTTACGAAGGCCTAGAAGAAAGAGAAAGGAATAGATATGGATAAATTTAATGTAGAACATCTTGATTTATATTATGGTGATTTCAAGGCGCTCAAGGATATCAACCTAAAGCTTCCGGCCAACGAGATCACCGCATTTATCGGACCGTCCGGCTGCGGTAAATCAACATTTTTAAAATCACTGAATCGTATGAATGATCTGGTGGAGGGATGCAAGATTACCGGTAAAGTGACGTTGGACGGTGAGGACATTTACGGATCGAATATGGACGTCAATGTGCTGAGAAAAAAAGTAGGTATGGTTTTTCAGAAACCGAATCCTTTTCCGATGAGTGTTTATGACAATATTACATATGGACCGAGAACCCATGGTATCCACAAAAAATCCCAACTGGACGAAATTGTGGAACGCTCACTGAGAGGAGCCGCAATCTGGGATGAATTAAAGGACAGATTAAATAAGAGTGCCCTTGGACTTTCTGGTGGTCAGCAGCAGAGACTTTGTATTGCAAGAGCACTGGCTGTGCAGCCGGATGTCATCCTGATGGATGAACCAACGTCTGCTTTGGACCCAATCTCAACTTCCAAGATTGAAGATCTGGTTTTGGAATTGAAAAAAGATTATACCATCATCATGGTCACTCATAATATGCAGCAGGCGACCCGTGTTTCAGACAGAACCGTCTTTTTCCTGTTGGGTGAAGTGATTGAAGACGGCAAAACAGAAGAACTCTTCTCTATGCCGAGAGATAAGAGAACAGAAGATTATATCACAGGGAGGTTTGGCTAATGCGCAATCGTTTCGATTTACAGTTAAAGCAGCTTAATGACGACATTATTGAGATGGGCAATATGATTGAGAGAGCCATCGAAATGGGTGTTTATGCCCTGATTGGTCACGATACGGATAAAGCAAAGCAGACCATTGATTATGATATGGATATTGATCACATGGAACGCGATATTGAAGCACTGTGTATGAAACTTCTGCTTCAGCAGCAGCCGGTGGCAAGAGATCTGAGACAGATTTCCTCAGCATTGAAGATGATCACAGATATGGAGCGAATCGGGGATCAGGCCTCGGATATTGCGGAGTTATCGCTGCAGCTGGGAGATGTATCTGATATTGATGAAATATCACTGATTCAGAAAATGGCCAATGAAACAATGATGATGGTTGTCCGTGGTACAGAGGCATATGTAACAAAAGACCTGGATGTAGCCCACAATGTTATTGATAATGATGATGTGGTAGATGATCTCTTTGATCAGATTAAAATGGCATTGGTTAAGCGTATCCAGGATAATCATGTGAAGAGTTTTGAGGCGGCGGATCTGTTGATGGTGGCTAAATACTTTGAACGTATCGGTGATCATGCCACCAATATTGCTGAATGGGTGATTTATTCTATTACAGGCAAGCATGTAGATGAGGCAGATAATTAAGCTGTGCAATGAGATTGCAGGAGAGATAAAAGAAAGGCGGGAGAGAATGATGATGAAGCGTATGTGGTATGAACTGAATATTCTGGCACTGAGAAAACATGTGCGTCCTGTCAGCTTGTTCCTGCTGGTGCATACACTGCTCTGGTGTGATCTGACATGGCTGATTTGTCAGATTGGATGCGATATCCTGGAGATACCAAAGGCATTATATCAGATGAATATCCTTCTGATCACAGCTTATGCAGGTGTCTTTGGCGGACTGATCGGCGGAATGATCTATCTGATGCATGAAAATCTGACCTGAATACAGGAAGGATGTCTGTAAGCAGAAACGAATTCCGTATTAGGATATGCGAGCGAGTCTTGAAATAAAAGTGACCCGTATGCTGTGGAAATCACGGTATACGGGTCATTTTCAGATTGTTTGTAAAACACGGAAATCTGCGGAGCCTGCCATAAACCGGCCTATGATCATTCATTATATCCGTCCGGCAGAATGTACAGAGAATCAATGGAATGTTGTATGTAAGTGGTAGGAATAAAAGCATTCCTGGTTCCCGTGATATTCTGCACACAGCCGACAGCATCTGCCGTATCGCAGACAGGTACCGTAGATTTAAGCGTTAGTATGATTATAACATTTTGCATAGTAAATAGCAACGATTAAAATCATGAAGAATTATGAAAAATAGCCATATATCTGTGAAAATAGGTTGCATTTAGATGGAGCAACTGGTAAGCTAGAATAGGAAATGATAATGACAGATATAGAGACAACAAAGGAGTAGAGGAAAATGAAAAAGTTTATATCTGCAATATGTGTCATAGCGTTGATGATGCCGTCGACATTATCAGCTTTTGCAGATGCGGGAACAGCGGACAATCTGAGCGGACAGCAGGCTGTTGTGGTAGATGTCGCTGACAGTACGGAGGATGCCGCAGAAACGGAGACAGAAACAGTTGTTGAGACAGAAAGTGCTTCTGTTGTATCAACAGAGAAGGCTTCCGATACAAAAGCGACGTCAGATACATCAAAGGCATCTGAGACAGAGACTATGGATGAGACGGAGGATGAACCGGAAGTAGACCCGCAGTACGCAGATGATCCACAGTACTGGAAGGAAATGAAGAAACAGTACAGTACGGCAATAATGAGTGCGGTACCAGATGAGTATATACATAATTCACGTTTTAATAATGGATATACCATTCATTATGGCGTGGATGTATCCAGTTGGCAGGAAGATATTGACTGGGCAAAGGCAAAAGCCGATGGTGTTGAATTTGCTATTATCCGTGCCGGATACAGAGGATGGGGAAGTGCCGGCAATCCGGGCAAGGATCCGTACTTGATTAAGAATATTGAGGGAGCACAGGCCCAGGGCATCAGAGTTGGTGTATATATTTATTCTCAGGCCATTACACCGGATGAGGCAAGACAGGAAGTTGACTGGGTGATCGGATGGCTGCAGGGGCATCAGATTGATTTGCCAATGGTTTTGGATTATGAATATGCTGAGAGTTATGGGGCGTTAACGGGGCGACTTTACAATGCGAATTTATCCCGTCAGGCTGCTACAGATGTGTGTCTTGCTTTCTGTGAGTATGCAAGCCAAAAAGGCTATACACCGATGGTTTATGCGAATAAGGGAATGCTTGAGAACAATTTGGACGCAGATGCTATCAGCAGTAAATATAGTATCTGGTTAGCACATTATACACAGCAGACAGGATATGCAGGCGATTATGATTACTGGCAATATGCTTCTACAATTTTGGTTGATGGTATCCCAGGTGTTGTAGACGGAAATTTCTGGTATGAGCCGATTTCCGACGGAAATTCCGAAAAGGCGTCTTTATCAGGGTATTCAGAGCCCCAGAGCATAAATGCAGGAGAGTCTTTTGCAGTGAGAGGTACAGTTACTTCTGGATTGCCATTGAAGTCAGTAACAGTTGGTGTATATGATAGAAATAATAACCAGATTACAGGAGGTGTGGCTTATCCAGGTACGAAAAGTTATGATCTCTCTGCATTGGATGCATCAGTGAAGATTAGCGGGCTTACAGGTGGTATATATCATTATAAGGTAATGGCGAAAACTGCTAAAGCAGAATCAGTTTTACTGGATAAAATTTTCTCCGTAAAAAGTAATTCAGCAACAATTAGAGATGGTATTTATTTGATTACATCTGCTCAGAATCAGAATAAGGGACTTTCAGTTGATAATAACAGAAATACACCTGGAACGAATATACTTCTGTGGGATCGTGCAAATATCCCGCATCGACAGTTTCAGTTCAGCTATCAGGGAAATGGTTATTATACCATTAGAAATGTAGGGTCGGGCTTATACCTTTCTGTAACCGGTCAGTCGGCAGAATCAGGAGCGAATGTAGAACAGTCTTCATCAGCTACGTTATGGCAGGTACTCTCAGACGGTACAGGCGGTTATTATATTCTTCCGAATTGTTCTTCGACTAGCTGTCTGGATTTGTATACCGGGAAACCTGAAAATGGCAAGAATATAGAGATATGGAAGTATAATATGCTGGGGTCACAGCGTTGGTATTTAGCTGGTACGGCAGCAAAGCCTTTCATTTCTGGACAGAGTATACCTGAAAATATGAAACAGGGATCATCATTTGATATTCGTGGCATAATTTCTTCGGGTGAAAATATCACATCCGTTACGGTAGGGGTTTATGATACTAGTGGCAAGCAGATGATAGGTCAAACGGTTGCACCGAACAGTACATCATATAATCTTCAGAATATTGATACAAGTATTAAATTTAGTGCTTTAACACCGGGAGCTTATCGGTATAAAGTTGTTGCTGTATCAGCATCAGGAACATCTACTTTGATAAATCAGATTTTTATGGTGACAAGCAGCAATCGTACAATTTCAGATGGTATATATCTTATTGCATCAGGACAAAATCAGGGATATACACTTTCGGTTGATCATAATCGAAATACTTCTGGAACAAATATATTGCTGTGGGCGAAAGCTAATATACCACACCGTCAATTTCAGTTTATTTATCAGGGGGATGGATATTATACGATAAAAAATATAGGATCAGGTCAATATCTTTCTGTAACGGGGCAATCAGCAAAATCGGGAGCGAATGTAGAACAGGCATCATCAGCAGCCTTATGGCAAGTATTGCCGGATGGAACAGGTGGTTACTATATTGTACCAAAGTGTTCAACTACCAGCTGCCTGGATTTATATAGCGGTATTGCTCAAAATGGTAAAAATATCGAGATATGGAAGTATAATCTGTTGGGATCACAGAGATGGTACTTGATTGGCCAAAATTCACAGCCAAATCAGACAGCTAGAGCGTCCATCAGCGGTCAGACTATACCGGGCAATATGCAGCAGGGATCGTCATTCAGCATTCGGGGCACAGTTTCATCAAGCGAGAAGATCACATCTGTGACAGTTGGTGCTTATGATACGAATGGCAGAATGAAGATTGGAAAGACAGCGCAGACAAATGCAAATGCCTATAATCTGAAGAATCTTGATACAAGCATTAAATTTGGTTCATTGCCGGCAGGTGCCTATCGTTATAAGGTAACTGTAACGACAGCATCCGGTACCTATACGCTGCTTAACCGGATTTTTATGGTAATGAGCAATGGCAGAACTGTTTCTAATGGCACCTATCGACTGGTTCTGGCTCAGAATAAGAATTATGCCATTTCTGTTGATCATAACAGGAAGACACCAGGTACGAATCTTCTTTTATGGTCAAACAGCAATATTGCTTTCAGAAGATTCCAGTTCACTTATCAGAACAATGGTTACTACATAATTAAGAACGAAGGTTCCGGTCTGTATCTTTCTGTAAAAGGACAGGGTTCGGCATCCGGTTCTAATGTAGAATTGTCTTCATCAGCAACGCAGTGGCAGGTACTTTCGGATGGCACAGGAAGCTATTATCTGGTTCCGAAATGCTCATCAACAAGCTGCCTGGATTTATACAGCGGTGTTCCGGCGAATGGCAAGAATATCGAAATTTGGAATTATAATATGGGTAAAGCTCAGCGTTGGAGCCTTGTTAAATAACTGTTCAAAACTCACTTCCGAAATGCTATATATTTTGGAAGTGAGATATTTTGTCAGAGAATCAAAAGGATGGTGGGCAGATGATTACATCTGATGATATTCTATCCCTGAATTTTTATAACTACGGCAACCCTTTTACGGGAAGTTATCAGGGAATGCGATACCGTATCATTAAACAAAAAGAAGCAAAAGACGAAGAGGGCAATATCCTGAAGGAGGAAGGGCTTTTGGCAGTAATCTGGCCAGAGCCTTTTGCTTATGAAAAGACACAGGATGCCCTTAAGACAACACAGCTTTTTCCTTTTAGTGAAGAGGGAAAAGCGCAGGTAATTGAATGGTTGAATGCGTCATGGGAAGAGGGGATTTATAAGAATGAAACAATATGATGTGATTATTATCGGCGCAGGTCCTGGCGGTATTTATTCAGCCTGGGAAATGGCCATGAAGAAACCGGAATTGAAGATTGCCGTTTTTGAGAAGGGCAGAGAACTTGAGAAGAGAAAATGTCCGATTAATGGGGATACTGTCAAGAACTGTGTAGGATGTCCTTCCTGTGCCATTATGAGCGGTTTTGGCGGGGCCGGTGCATTTTCCGATGGTAAATACAACATTACCAATGAATTCGGCGGAACACTGCATGAATACATTGGCAAGAAGAAAGCCATGGAACTGATGAGGTATGTAGATGATATCAATATGAGCCATGGCGGCGAAGGCACCCGGATGTACTCAACCGGCGATACAAAGTTTAAGAAGATTTGCATCCAGAATAACCTGCATCTGCTGGATGCTTCGGTCAGACACCTTGGCACGGATGTGAATTATATTGTGTTGGAGCAGCTTTTTGCGGAGCTGAAAGACAGAGTGGATTTCTTTTTCAACTGTGCTGTGGAGCATGTAACAAAAGAAGGCGAGGACTATGGCGTTCATACTTCGGATGAGAGCTATTTTTGCAAACAGTGCATTATTTCCGTTGGACGAAGCGGCAGTAAGTGGATGGAGACCGTTTGTCAGGAGATGGATATTCCAACAAAATCCAATCGTGTGGATATTGGTGTCCGTGTTGAATTGCCTGCCGTTGTATTTTCGGATTTGACGGATGAACTCTATGAGAGTAAGATTGTATACAGAACAGAGAAATTCGAAGACCTGGTACGTACCTTCTGTATGAATCCGAAGGGCGCAGTTGTAGCGGAAAATACCAACGGTATTGTCACAGTGAATGGTCACAGCTATGAAAATCCGGAACTTCAAACAGAGAATACGAATTTTGCGCTTCTTGTGGCCAAACATTTCTCAGAGCCATTTAAAGACAGCAACGGTTACGGTGAAAGTATTGCCCGCCTCTCCAATATGTTGGGCGGCGGTGTGATTGTACAGCGTTTCGGTGATTTGATTCGGGGAAGAAGAAGTACAGAAAAACGTATCAGAGAGAGTCTTGTGGTACCGACATTGTCGGCTACACCGGGAGATTTGAGCCTTGTCCTTCCGAAGCGAATCCTTGATGGTATCATTGAGATGATCTATGCACTGGACAAGATCGCTCCGGGTACAGCTAATGCAGATACGCTGCTTTATGGCGTGGAAGTTAAGTTCTACAACATGGAAGTTTCTATTGATGAGAATCTTGAGACACGGCATAAAGGGCTGTATATCATTGGCGATGGCAGCGGTGTGACACACTCACTGTCTCATGCATCAGCCAGCGGCGTATTTGTGGCAAGACGCATTATGGAAGGCATAGAATAAAAATCATATACAGAACAGTTCCGGCGGCCACGCTTAACAGCGTAATGCGTTTCCAGAGATGGAGGATGACAATACCTGCAATGGCGATGGCGGCGGCAATGGTTTCGGTGTCGAGGACAGTCAGTGGACCCTTCAGGCAGTAGATAACCAGAACAGCAATAATAGCAGGCGGCAGTTTGTCGGCGATTTCTTTAAGGAAAGCCGGCATCTGCCGCTTTTATCAATACCGGTAAAGTCAAATGGCAGTACCTGACCAAGCAGAGCGCCGATGACAGAACCGATGATCCAGTAGCTTTGGTCAAACAGGTTGATGAGAAACCAGGTTGGTCGGTTCTTTTCCTCCGGATCTTCGTTTTTGCAGCTGCAGAGGACGGAATAGGTTTCATCCGACAGAGAAAAAATCATGTAGAGCTGCGTCTTCATTTTTTTGAAGGATTCAATAAACGACAGACCGTAAAAAATATGGCGGCTGTTGACGAAAAGTGTCTTGACGGCGACGGTCAGGGGCGAAGCGGCTGAAGCCAGCAGCGGCACAAGGACAAACTGCATGGAGCCGGCATAAAGGAAAAGACTGATGCAAAAAGCCCATATAAAATTAAAACCGGCCTGTTGAAGCACAATACCGAAAGCGATACCGAGAAAAATATAGCCGAAGAGGACGGGCGCTGATTGTCAAGGTAGTTGTCAGTAAAAATATATATTTTTTATTCGTGCACGTCATCAGATATTGTTCTGTACCTGATCACCATCATTTTGAATGAATATATTTTTATGAAACAGCCATCTGTCTATCAGCTTTTTCGGATTGTTCGTGTACCTTTTCCGGGTTCAGATATACAGTATCCGGAAGACTCCAGTCACGGGTTGCACGTCCATTCCAGCGTTCTGGATGCTCTGCTTTAGCAGCTTCGTATACTTCTTTACGTTTAGACAGTATCTTGTCAGACGATCCGCTGCGGCGCTGATAAGGAGTAAGAAAGTTTAGACCACTGTGATGATGATCGTGGTTATACCATTTTACAAACAAGCTGACCCATTCCCGAGCCTCTTCCAATGTTTCAAATCCTTTGGGCTGATAGTTAGGACGATATTTCAACGTTTTGAAAAGACTTTCGGCATAGGGGTTATCATTGCTTACACGCGGTCTGCTGTTTGAAGGAGTTATACCAAGCTGATACAG
This sequence comes from Coprococcus intestinihominis, assembly GCF_040096555.1. Classification (NCBI taxonomy): domain Bacteria; kingdom Bacillati; phylum Bacillota; class Clostridia; order Lachnospirales; family Lachnospiraceae; genus Coprococcus; species Coprococcus intestinihominis. The sequence continues at coordinate 19,008 of NZ_JBBMEK010000551.1, forward strand.
GGTCGCCAACATTGTAGCGCCTTTCATGGGTGAGCCATTATCAGAATGTAAGACTAATGGCTCCGTAGTAAGCCGCCCTTGTTTTAAACAGATCCTTTTAATCAAACTGCTGGCATAGTCGGCACTTTCTTCCTCGTAGACTTCCCAGCCAACGATACTCCTATCGTAAAGATCTGAGAAAAGATACAGATAGTAAAACATACCCTTATGTGGACCATTCAGATATGTGATATCCCACATATACACCTGATTCGGACCTGTTGCGCTGTATGTAGATGGACGGTTGTGTTTTGGTGCTTCGCTGCGTCCACGGTGGTTCAGCATTTTTTCTTCCCTCAACACACGGTAAAAAGTTGATTCAGAAGCGATATAGATACCTTCATCGGCTAATGCCGGAACGATCTCACATGGTGCCAGGCTGGCGTATTCTGGTTTGTTACAGATATTTACGATTTCCCGACGTGTCTCTGCTGGTATCTTATTGGCAGGATCTGAATGATCTGCTGAGGGACGTCCATCCTCATAGGAATCCGTATCTGCCTTTCGCTTCTTCCAACGGTAGAAAGTCCGTTCCGTGATTCCGAGACGCTCACATGCCTTTTTACAGGACGCTCCCGATGTAATGGCTTCATTGATCAGCAATACAGCATTCTTGCGGTCTGAGGCGCTGATCATTCGTCCTCTGGATCCCCCCAGATCGCATTTGCTTTTTTTGACAGTACAAGTAAAGCTGCTGCTTCTGCAAGAGCCTTTTCCTTGCGCTGTAATTCTTTTTCAAGTTTTCTGCGTTCCTTTTCAGAATCCTTGAGTTCACGGTTAAGCCGGGAAGCCTCTTTAGCGATACCGCCATTTGCATTCATGCAGGCATCTTTCCAAGCTTTGATCTGCTCAACATAAAGCCCTTTTTTACGGGCATACTCAGCGAGCTCCGTTTCATTCATGCTTGCTGTTTCAACAACAACTAAAAATTTATCCTGTGTACTCCAGTCATCCGGAACAGCATCCGTACCAGGAGCAGCATAGCCTTCCTTTCTGGCTTTATCCCGCCAGTTGCGAAGTGTCTGTTCAGAGATACCTTCTTCTCTGGATATCTTGGTAATGGATTCATTATTTGGTGGAAGCATTCTCCTGAGGAGTGCATCCTTTAATTCTGGACTATAGTTCATAGTGAAAGCTCCCTTCCTGTGATAGCTATATACTACCACAAAAGTAATTATCTTTCACTGACAATTATCCTAACACACAGGG